>NZ_JBFBIK010000156.1:0-14581 GCF_040685555.1 Sphaerisporangium sp. NPDC088356 | reverse complement strand
CCGCGCGCGCGGCGCGCGGGGTCTCGGCGCCTTCGAGGCCAGAACGCACCGTGCCTTCGAGGCCGGGAAAGACCGTGCGGCGCCCCGCCGCGCCCCGGCCGGCGCGGCGTGGCGCGGCCACCAGGCCGTCCGCCGGTGGCGGCGCCGCCCAGGGCGTGCGGCGGGCGTCCGTGCCGCGCGGCGCGCCGCGGGCCCCGTTCGTGCTGCTCGTCGTCGGGCTGCTGTGCGGAGGCCTGGTCAGCCTGCTGCTGCTCAACCTCGTGCTCGCCCAGGACTCCTTCAGGGCGAACGACCTGCGCAAGTCCACCGAGCTGCTCCACCAGCAGGCCCAGGACAAGAAGACCGAGGTCATGCTGAAGTCGGGGCCGGAGGAGCTCGCCCGGCGCGCCGAGGACGGCGGCACGGGCATGAAGCAGGACACGACCGCGCCGGAGTTCGTCAAGGTTCAAGAGGGTCAGGGCGCTTCGGCCGGGCAGGCGAACACGGTGGGCGCCGAGGTTCAGGCGTCCCAGGCGGAGGTCGCGAGGCCGTGAGAGAAGGCGGTGGCCGTCCTCCGGGGCCGGGCCGCAACGGGCCCGGCGGCGGTTCCGGGGGCGGTCGGGGCGGTCCCGGCGGGCCGCGGCGCGGCTCCGGTTCCGGTTCCGGGGGACGCACCGGACGGCCCGAGGGCCCCGGGCGTCCCGGCGGCTCCGGAGGGCGGCCCGACGACGCCGGTCGTCCCGAGAACTCCGGCCGTTCCGAGGGGCCCGGCCGATCCGGGGGCTCCGGACGGTCTGAGGGCTCCGGCCGTCCGGAAGGCTCCGGGCGGCCTGAGGGCCCCGGGCGGCTTGACGGGGCCGGGCGGCCCAAGGGCTCGGGCCGGTCACCGGGGTCCGGGCGACCCGACGGACGGGCCGGCCGCCCAGAGACGCCTTCGGGCGGCGCGGGATCCGGCCGTCCGCCGCGGTCCGAAGCGTCTGGATCCGGCCGCCCGCCGCGCCCCGACGGCACGTCCAGATCGGGCGCGGACGGCACCCCCAGGCCTGGCGCGGCCGGACGTCCCGCACGGCCCGGCAGGGGGGGGGCCGAAGCCACCGGCCCCGTGCCCCGCCGCCTCCTCGGAAGGGGCCAGGGGCCGCGTCGCGTACCGCCCGGTGGCCGTCCCCCGGACATGGACGGGCCCACCCGCCGCGCGGTGCCCCCTCGTTCCTGGGCGCCCCGCCCCGCGGCTCCGCTGCGCCTCGGCAACCCGGCGCGGCGGATCAATATCGGCCTGATGGGCATGGCCGTCGTGCTGTCGCTGTTCGCGGGACGGCTGGTCCAGCTCCAGGGGCTCGACTCCAAGGTCTTCGAGGCGAAGGCGGCCTCGCTCCGGGTGCGCGAGGAGACGCTGCCCGCGCGCCGGGGCTCCATCACCGACGTCAACGGCCACGAGCTGGCCGTCACGGTGGAGGCCCGCGAGATCTCCGTGGACCCGACCAAGGTGCCGCCCGACAAGCGCGACCAGGTCGCCACGACCCTCGCCACGGCGCTCGGCGTCCCGAAGCCCGACATCGTGGCCAAGCTCTCGCTGCCCAAGACCCACTACGCGCTGCTCGCGCGAGACCTCCCCCTCGGCACCGCCAAGAGCGTGCTCGACCTGAAGCTCGACGGGGTCGCCGCCGCGCCGCAGTACCGCAGGCTCTACCCGGGCGGGAACCTCGCCGGCGGGCTGGTGGGCTTCGTCGGGGACGCGGGCACCGGCCTGACCGGGTTCGAGCAGACCTACGACAAGCTCCTCGGCGGCAAGGACGGGCGCCAGACCATCGAGATCGGCGGCACCGGGCAGCGCATCCCCATGACGCGGAGCACCAGGCAGGAGCCGGTCGCCGGGCAGGGCGTGCGGTTGACCATCGACCGCGACATCCAGTGGGCCGCGCAGGAGGCGATCGCCAAGCGGGTGCGGGCCTCAGGGGCCCGCAGCGGCAGCGTGATCGTCATGGACGTGCGCAACGGCCAGGTGCTGGCCATGGCCAACGCTCCGGAGGTGGACCTCAACAAGTGGAGGACCCTTCCCGCCACCGACTGGGGCAACCGCGCCGTGTCGGAGGTGTTCGAGCCCGGCAGCACGAACAAGGTCATCACGGCCGCCGCCGCCATGGAGGCGGGGGCGGTCAGGCCCGAGACGGTGTTCGAGGTCAAGGACAAGTACCAGTGCGCCGACCGGCTGCTCAGCGACGCCCACCCGCACCCGCCCGAGCACCTGACCTTCACCGGCATCATCGCCGAGTCCAGCAACGTCGGCACGATCATGGTCGCCGACAGGATCGGTGACCAGCCGCTGTACGACATGCTCAAGGGGTTCGGCTTCGGCGCCAAGACCGGCGGGGGCTTCTACGGCGAGGAGGCCGGGCTGCTCCCCAGGCGGGAGTCGTGGTCGGGGAGCCAGCGGTGCACGATCGCCTTCGGGCAGGGGGTCTCGGTGACGGCCCTGCAGATGGCCAGCGTCTACCAGACCATCGCCAACGGAGGTGTGCGCATCACCCCGCAGATCGTGGCGGGCACGGTCGATCAGCACCACAGGCTGACTCCGGCGAAGGCGCCTAAGCAGACTCGGGTCATCGGCCCCCGCACCGCCAAGGACATCTCGGCGATGCTGGAGGCGGCGGTGAGCGCCGAGGGCAGCACCGGTTCGCTCGCCGCCATCAAGGGATACCGAGTGGCGGGTAAAACCGGCACCGCGATGCGATACGACGAGAACTGCAGAGGGTATTGCGGATATACCGCTACGTTTGTGGGGTTCACTCCCGCGGATGCGCCGCGTCTGGTGGTGCTGGCAGTCATTCAGGCACCCGAGAACGGTCACTTCGGCGGGGAGATCGCCGCGCCTGTGTTCAAGGATGTCATGACGTTCGCGTTGAAGAGCAGAAAGATTCCGCCGACCGGTACGACCGCTCCATCGGTGCGCTTGAGCACCGACGGGTGACGGGGGAAGGTACGCTCTCGCCCGTGCGTCCCCCGTCGTCTATGCGTCCCACGGCATGCCCGGTCCGCCCGCTGTCCGGCCTGGCGGCCTTGCTCGGCGCGCCCTCCGGCGGCCCCCGTGCGCCGCTCGCCGCCGTCACCGGCATCACCATCGACTCGCGCCAGGTGCGCCAGGGCGATCTGTACGTCGCGCTGCCGGGCAGCGCCGCCCACGGCGCGGCGTTCGCCGGTGACGCCGTCGCCCGCGGAGCCGTCGCGATCCTGACCGACCCCACGGGCCGCCCGGCCGCGGTCGCGACCGGGGTCCCGGTGCTCGTGGTGCCCGACCCGCGCTCCGTGCTCGGCCAGGTCGCCGCCTGGGTGTACGGCCGGCCCGCCGACGCCGTCCTCGTGCTCGGCGTGACCGGCACCAGCGGCAAGTCGACCACCACGTTCCTGCTGGAGGCGGGCCTGCGGGCCGCCGGGCACCGCACCGGCCTGATCGGCGGCGTGGAGATCCACGTGGGGGAGACCGGCTTCCCTCCCACGCTCACGACCCCCGAGGCCAGCGACCTGCAGGGCCTGTTCGCGCTCATGCGCGAGGAGGGCGTCACCGCGGCCGCCATGGAGGTGTCGAGCCACGCCCTCGCCCTCCGGCGGGTCGACGGCGTGTTCTACGACGTGGCGTTGTTCACCAACCTCTCGCAGGACCACCTCGACTTCCACAGCGACCTCGACGACTACTTCCTGACCAAGGTCCGGCTGTTCACCCCTGAGCTGTGCCGGGCGGGCGTCGTCAACATCGACGACGACCACGGCAGGGAGCTCGTCGGCATCGCGAAGGTCCCCATCACGACGTTCTCGGCCCGCGGGGCCGCCGAGGCCGACTGGCGGGCGCAGGACGTGCGTCTCGGCGCCGACGGCAGCACCTTCAGGGTGATCGGCCCCGGCGGCATCGAGGCCGACGTGTCGGTGGCCCTGCCGGGCCCGTTCAACGTCGCCAACACGCTCGGCGCGCTGGTCACCCTCGTGGAGGCCGGGGTGCCGCTGCAGGCCGCCGTGCACGGCGTGGGAACCGTCACCGGCGTTCCCGGCCGCATGGAGAGCGTGCCGGGCGCGCGGGGCTTCCAGGCGATCGTCGACTACTCCCACAAGCCGGGCGCCGTCGAGTCGGTGCTGGGGGCGCTGCGGGAGGTCACCTCGGGCAACCTGATCATCGTCCTCGGGTGCGGCGGCGACCGCGACCGGGGCAAGCGCCCGATGATGGGGGAGGCGGCCGCGCGGCTCGCCGATACGGCGATCCTCACCAGCGACAACCCCCGCTCCGAGGACCCTCTCCGGATCCTCGGCGAGATGCTGGAGGGGGCCCTGTGCGTGCCCCGGCACGAGCGGGCCCATGTGATCATGGAACCCGACCGGGCGGCGGCGATCGACCTCGCGATCGGGCGGGCCGGGCCGGGCGACCTGGTCGTCGTCGCCGGCAAGGGCCACGAGCAGGGTCAGTACATCGACGGTGAAGTACTGCCGTTCGACGACAGGCAGGTGGTCGCCGAGGCCATCGGCAGACGAGAGCGCATGTGACCGACGGCGTTGTGCGAGGCTGAGCCGGTAGCCCTGCCGGGCGCCCAGGGGAGAGGCGCGAGCCCCCCGCACACCCCACGAGCAGCTTGTATGGAAGTAGGGAAGAACGAATGATCCCGTTGCCGCTGGCAAGGATCGCCGAGATCACCTCGGGTGCCCTCGCGGGCATGGCCGATCCCCGCGCCGTGGTCCGCGGGCCCGTCCTGATCGACTCACGCGCCGCCGAGCCCGGATCGCTGTTCGTGGCGATCAGGGGGGAGCGGGCCGACGGGCACGACTTCGCCGCCCAGGCCTGCGAGGCCGGCGCGGTCGCCGTGCTGGCGAGCCGGCCCGTGGAGGCGCCCAGTCTCATCGTGGGCGACGTCCTGACGGCGCTGGCCGAGCTGGCCACGGCCACGGTCGCCGCGTTGCCGCGCACGACCGTCGTCGGCGTCACCGGGTCGGCGGGGAAGACCACCACCAAGGACCTGCTCGCCAGGCTGACCGCGCTGATCGGCCCCACGGTCGCCCCCGTCGGCTCCTACAACAACGAGATCGGTCACCCTCTCACGGTGCTGAGGGCCGACGAGGACACCCGTTTCCTCGTGCTGGAGCTCAGCGCCCGCTCAGAGGGCCACATCGCCGACCTGGCGCGCATCGCCCCGCCCAAGATCGGCGTGGTGCTCAACGTCGGCACCGCCCACCTCGGCGTGTTCGGCGGCCGCGAGCAGATCGCCAAGGCCAAGGGCGAGCTGGTGGAGGCGCTGCCCGCCGACGGGGTGGCGGTGCTCAACGCCGACGACCCGCTCGTGCGGGCCATGGCCGGCCGCACCCAGGCCCGCGTGAGCTGGTTCGGCCGCTCTTCGGAGGCGGGCGTGCGGGCCGAGAAGGAGACGACGGACGAGCGAGGCAGGGCGTCGTTCACGCTGGCGACCCCGTCGGGCTCCGCGCCCGTACGGCTGCGGCTGTACGGGGCGCACGCCGTCGAGAACGTCCTCGCCGCGGCGGCGGCGGCCTACGAGCTGGGGCTTCCGGTGGCGACCATCGCCGACGAGCTCTCGCGTGCCGAGCCGCGCAGCCGGTGGCGCATGGAGGTCACCGACCGCCCCGACGGCGTGACCGTGATCAACGACGCGTACAACGCCAACCCCGACTCCATGCGCGCGGCGTTCCAGACGCTCGGCGTCCTCGGCGGGGAGCGGCGCAGGTTCGCCGTGATCGCCTCGCTGCGCGAGCTCGGCGACGAGAGCGACACCCTCAACGAGGGGGTCGGCAGGCTCGCCGCCGAGGCCGGCCTCACGGGGCTGTGGGTGGTCGGGGAGAACCCCTGGCCGGTCCTCGCGGGCGCCAAGGGGGCCCCGGCCGTCCACGTGCCGGACCCGGCCGAGGCCGCGGCCGAGCTGGCCGCCCGGCTACGTCCCGGGGACGTGGTGCTCGTCAAGGGTCCCCGCGCCGCCGGTCTGGAACGGGTCGCCGAGGCGCTGCTGGGGGGTGATGCCCGATGATGGACGTCCTTGTCGCCGCGGCGGTGGCGCTGCTGCTGTCGATGCTCGGCACCCCGCTGGCGATCAGGCTCTTCAGCCGCCGGGGCTACGGCCAGAACATCCGCGAGGAAGGCCCCTCCGGCCACCACGAGAAGCGCGGCACGCCCACCATGGGCGGCACGGTGCTCGTCATCGCCGCGCTCATCGGGTTCGCCTGCTCGCACCTCGCCACGTGGACGCCGCCCACGGTGTCGGCCGTGCTGGTGCTGTTCCTGATGGCCGGGCTCGGCACGGTCGGCTTCCTCGACGACTTCATCAAGATCTACAAGCAGCGCAGCCTCGGCCTGCGCAGCGGGGCCAAGGCCCTCGGGCAGCTCATCGTCGGCGCCGTCTTCGCGGTGCTGGTGGTGCGCTTCCCGAACGCCTACTCGATCACGCCCGCCGAGACGCGCCTGTCGTTCCTGCGCGACTTCGGGCCGTCGGTCGGCATCGTGGTCTTCACGATCTGGGTCCTCATCATGATCGTGGGCTTCTCGAACGCCGTGAACCTCACCGACGGACTCGACGGCCTCGCCAGCGGCGCCACCGGCGTCGTCCTCGCCGCCTACGTGCTGATCGGCAACTGGCAGCTGCGCAACAGCTGCCTGAACCAGCTCGGCCCGAGCTGCTACTGGGTGCGCGACCCGCTGGACCTCGCGGTGGTGGCGGCGGCCGTCCTCGGCGCGCTGGTCGGCTTCCTGTGGTGGAACGCCCCGCCCGCCAAGATCTTCATGGGCGACACCGGCTCCCTGGCCCTCGGCGGGGTGCTCGCCGGGCTGGCCATCACCACGCGCACGCAGTTCCTGCTGTTCATCCTCGCCGGCCTGTGCGTCATTATCACCGCCTCGGTCATCATCCAGGTCGGGTTCTTCAAGATGACGCGCAGACGTGTCTTCCGCATGGCTCCACTCCAGCACCACTTCGAGCTGGCGGGCTGGGCCGAGACGACCATCGTGGTCCGCTTCTGGCTGATCGCCATGCTGTGCGCCGCCGCCGGCCTCGGGCTGTTCTACGTCGAGTGGATGCCCAAACAGTGAGCACCATCTGCGTGGCGGGTCTCGGGGTCTCCGGGATGGCCGCAGCCCGCAGCCTCGCCCATTCGGGCGGGCACGTCATCGTGGTGGAGACCGGAGACGGCGAGCGGCAGCGGGCGGCGGCGGCCGAGCTGGCCGCCCTCGGCGTGGAGGTGCGCTTCGGCGGCGGGCTGCCGCCCGAGGCCGCCATGGTCGTCACCTCGCCGGGCTGGCGGCCCGACCACCCCCTGCTCGTGGAGGCGGCGGCCAGGGGCGTCGAGGTGATCGGCGAGGTCGAGCTGGCCTGGCGGCGGCGGCCCGAGGGCGCCGCCCCCTGGCTGGCGCTCACCGGCACCAACGGCAAGACCACGGCCGTGCGCATGCTCACCGCCATGCTCCGGGCCGCCGGGCACGACGCGGCGGCCGTGGGCAACGTCGGCACCCCGATCGTGGAGGCCGTCGAGCAGCCGTACGACGTGCTCGCGGTGGAGCTGTCCAGCTTCCAGCTCCACTGGTCGGCGAGCCTCGCCCCCCGGGCCGCCGCGATACTCAACGTGGCCGACGACCACCTCGACTGGCACGGGTCGATGGAGGAGTACGCCCGGACCAAGGGCCGCGTCTTCGAGCGCGCCGAGGTCGTCGTCCACAACGCCGACGACCCCTGGTCGGCCCGCCTGGCCGCGCCGTACGCGGCGGGGCCCGCGCGGGTGGCCGGCTTCACCCTCGGCGTGCCCGCGCGCGGGCAGCTCGGCGTCGTGGAGGACCTGCTCGTCGACCGCGCCTTCGTCGAGGACCCCGTCGGGGGTGCCGAGGAGCTCGCGACCCTGGCCGACGTCCGCCCGTTCGCCCCGCACAACGTGGCCAACGCGCTGGCGGCGGCGGCGCTGGCCCGCGCGCACGGGGTGCCCGCCGACGCCGTGCGGCGGGGCCTGCTCGACTACGTGCCCGACCCGCACCGCATCGCCCACGTCGCGCGCATCGCCGAGGTCGACTACGTCGACGACTCCAAGGCGACCAACCCGCACGCCGCCGCCGCCTCCCTGGCCTCCTACTCCACGATCGTGTGGATCGCGGGGGGCCTGCTCAAGGGCGCCGACGTCGACGACCTCGTACGGCGGGCGGCGGGCCGGCTGCGCGGAGCCGTGCTCCTTGGGGCCGATCGGGCACGAATTCGCCAGGCTCTGGCGCGACACGCGGCGAATGTTCCGGTCGTGGAGGTCGAGGGGCAAGACACTGGGGTCATGGACCGTGTCGTCACCGAAGCCGCCCGGCTCGCCTCCCCCGGGGACACCGTGCTGCTCGCCCCCGCCGGGGCGTCGCTGGACATGTTCGCCAACTATGGCGCCCGTGGGGAGGCCTTCGCCCGAGCCGTCCACCGTCTGCGGGCCCGATGAGCGACGTCCCGATCGCGCCCGGGCGCGCGGACGCCGGGAGTTGGCGCCGCGAGCGGCTGTCCGCGCTCGGCGAGCTGCTGAACCGCCCGCTCACGTCCTATTACCTGGTGCTGGGGTGCAGCGCGCTGCTGCTGGCGCTCGGTCTCATGATGGTCCTGTCGGCCTCCAGCATCGAGGCGCTGCAGAAGACGGGGAACCCGTTCTACTGGTTCCTCAAGCAGTCGCTTTCGGTCGGGCTCGGCATCCCGGTGATGTGGATCTGCTCGCGGCTGCCGCAGCGGTTCTTCCGGCTCGCCGGGTATCCCCTGATGGCCCTGTCCATCATCGGCCTCATCATGGTCATCTTCATCGGCGAGACCGAGCTGGGCGCCCAGCGGTGGATCTACATCGGCGGGCTCACCATCCAGCCGTCCGAGCCCGCCAAGCTGGGCTTGGTGCTCTGGGGCGCCGACCTGCTGGCGCGCAAGGCCAAGGGCGGCCTCATCGAGTGGCGCCAGCTCCTGATCCCCCTCATGCCCGGCACCGCCATCCTCGCGGTGATGGTCATGCTCGGGCGCGACCTCGGCACCACGCTCGTGCTCATGCTGATCTTCCTGGCGCTGTTGTGGGTCGTCGGCGCGCCGCTGCGGCTGTTCTCCGGCATCCTGGGCGTCGCCGCGCTGGCCACCGTCATCATGATCAGCGTCGAGGGCTACCGCTCGGCCCGCATCGAGGGCTGGCTGGACGTCTGGGGCAACGCCCAGGGGTCGGGGTACCAGGCGGCGCAGGGGCAGATCGCGATGGGCTCGGGCGGCTGGTTCGGGCTCGGGCTCGGCAGCAGCCGGCAGAAGTGGAGCTGGGTGCCGCACGCCGAGAGCGACTTCATCTTCTCCATCATCGGCGAGGAGCTCGGGCTCATGGGCACGCTGCTCGTGGTCGCCCTCTTCGGGCTCCTCGGGTACGCCGGGCTGCGCGTGGCGTCGCGCGTCAAGGACCCGTTCATCCGGCTGGCGGCGTCCGCCGCCGTGGCCTGGATCGCAGGTCAGGCCATCGTCAACATCGGCGCGGTCATCGGCGTGCTGCCCATCACCGGCATCCCGCTGCCGCTCGTGTCGTACGGTGGGTCGGCGCTGTTGCCCACGCTGGCGGCGCTCGGCATGTTGCTGTCGTTCGCCAAGCGCGAGCCCGGCGCGGCGGCCGCGCTGGCCGCTCGTGGACCCGGGCCCGCGGCGCGGGCTCTAAGCTGGCTTGGCCTGGGTCGCACGCTGGCGATGATTCGCCGGACGGAGCGGCCCCGACCGACATCGAGGCACGTGGAGTGAAAGGACCGACATGAGGGTGGTCCTCGCAGGCGGCGGCACGGCCGGCCACATCGAACCCGCCCTGGCGCTGGCCGACGCGCTGCGCAGGCAGGACCCGAGCATCGGGATCACCTGCCTCGGCACCGAGCGCGGGCTGGAGACCAGGCTGGTTCCCGCGCGCGGGTACGAGCTGGCGCTGGTGCCCGCGGTCCCGCTGCCGCGTGCCATCACGCCGCAGCTGCTGACGGTTCCCGGCCGGCTGGCGGGGGCGATCAACGCCGCCGCCGGCATCATGGACCGCGTCCAGGCCGACGTGCTCGTCGGCTTCGGCGGGTACGTCGCGACCCCGGCCTACCTCGCCGCGCGGCGGCGCGGGGTGCCGATCGCGGTGCACGAGGCGAACCCGCGTCCCGGGCTCGCCAACCGGCTCGGCGCCCGGCTCACCGACCACGTGTTCACCGGCCATCCCGACGCCGCGCTGCCCCACGCCGAGTACGTCGGCATCCCGCTGCGGCGCGAGATCGTCGCGCTCGACCGGCTGTCGACGGGAGACAAGGCCAGGTCCTACTTCGGCCTGGAGAACGACCGGCCGACGCTGCTGGTCTTCGGCGGCTCGCAGGGGGCGCGCGCCATCAACGAGGCGGCCCTCGCGTCCGCCCCCGCCCTGCGCCACGCGGGCGTCCAGGTGCTGCACGTGATCGGCCCGAAGAACACCGTCGGCCAGGAGCCCCCGCCCGGCGACCCGCAGTACGTCGTGCTGCCCTATGTCGACCGCATGGATCTCGCCTACGCCGCCGCCGACTTCGTGCTGTGCCGCAGCGGGGCGATGACCTGCGCCGAGCTGACCGCCGTTGGGCTCCCCGCGGCGTACGTGCCGCTGCCGCACGGCAACGGCGAGCAGAAGCTCAACGCGATGCCGATCGTCGAGGCCGGGGGAGGGATGATGGTCGACAACGCCGACCTGACCGCCGATTGGATCATTCAGACGGTGCTTCCCGTCCTGCGCGACCCCGAGCGGGTCGTGGCGATGTCGGACGCCGCCTCGCGGATGGGCCGCAAGGACGCCGACACGGTGCTGGCGCGCAAGGTCATCGAGATCATCTCCGCGGGCGGCCGCCGATGAGCCTCGTGAAGCTGATCGAGCCGGTGGCCGCCGGGGACCTCGGCCGGGTGCACTTCATCGGCATCGGCGGCTCCGGCATGTCCGGCATCGCGCGCATCCTGCTCAAGCGCGGGGTCGACGTGTCCGGCAGTGACGCCCGCAGCTCGCAGATGGTGTCCGAGCTGCGCGAGCTCGGCGCCACCGTGCACGTGGGCCACGCCGCCTCGCACATCAGGAACGTCGACACCGTGGTGGTGTCCACCGCGATCCGCGACTCCAACCCCGAGCTCGGCGAGGCGCTGCGCCAGGGGCTCCGCGTCATCCCCCGCGCCGCCGCGCTCGCCGCCGTGATGGTCGGCCGCACCGGCATCGCGGTCGCCGGCACGCACGGCAAGACCACCACGACCTCGATGCTCACCGTCGCCCTGCAGAAGTGCGGGGGCGACCCCTCCTACTGCGTGGGAGGCCAGCTCGTGACCACCGGCCTCGGAGCCGACGAGGGCGCGGGAGACGTCTTCGTGGCCGAGGCCGACGAGAGCGACGGCTCCTTTCTCATGCTCGCCCCCAAAGTGGCCGTGGTGACCAACGTCGAGGCCGACCACCTCGACAACTACGGCGACCCGCAGGCGGTGCACGACAGCTTCGCCCGCTTCGTCGAGCGCATCGGCTCCGCGCTGGTGGTCTGCGCCGACGACCCGGGCGCCGCGGCGCTGATCCCGCTGGCGCGTGCCCGGGGCCTGCGCGTGCGCACCTACGGCGAGTCCGAGGGCGCCGACCTGCGCGTCGTCGACATCGCCCCCGACGGGTTCGGGGTCGCGTTCACGGTGGAGGGCAAGGGCGACGTCCGGCTGGCGGTGCCGGGGCGGCACAACGCGCTGAACGCCACCGCCGCGCTGGCCGTCGCCGGGGAGCTCGGCGTCCCGTTCGACGAGTTCCGCGACGGGCTCGCGGCGTTCACCGGAGCCAAGCGCCGCTTCGAGGCCAAGGGCGAGGCGGCCGGGGTGGCCGTCTTCGACAGCTACGCCCACCACCCGACCGAGCTGGCCGCCGACCTGCGCGCCGCGCGCGACGTGGTCGCGTCGTTCTCCGGGCCGTCCGGCCGCGTCATCGCGGTCTTCCAGCCCCACCTCTACTCCCGCACCCGCTTCTTCGCCGACGAGTTCGGAGCCGCCCTCGGGCTGGCCGACGAGGCCATCGTGCTCGACGTCTACGGCGCCCGCGAGGACCCCGAGCCCGGGGTCTCGGGCGCGCTGGTCGCCGGCAAGGTCCCGCTCCCGCCCGAGCAGGTCACCTACGTGTCCGACCGGAGCTCGGTCCCGGCCATCGTGGCCGAGCGGTCCCGGCCCGGTGACATCGTGCTGACCATGGGCGCGGGAGACGTGACCGAGCTCGGCCCGCACATCGTCGCCGAGCTCGCCTCGCGGTGAGCCCATCGGCGTGGCGCACGGCCTTCGCCGTCCTGCTGTCCTGCGGGGTGGTGGGGGCCGCCGCCTGGCTGGTGTTCTTCTCGCCGGTCCTCGGCGTGCGCGACATCGCCGTCTCGGGGAACGTCACGCTCCTCGCCGATCAGGTCCGCCAGGCGGCGGCCGTGCCCGACCGCCAGCCGATGGCCACGGTCGACCTGGAGACGGTCCGGGCCAGGATCGCCGCGCTGCGGCAGGTCGAGTCGGTCCAGGTGGAGCGCAGCTGGCCGGCCACTCTCAGCGTCCGCGTGGTGGAGCGCAGGCCGGTGGCGGTCGTCCTCGCGGGCGGCAAGGCGTCGGTGGTCGACCGGCACGGGGTCGTCGTCGAGGTCAGGGACATCGCCCCGGGCGGCCTTCCCGCCCTCCACGTCGACCGCTTCGCCCCGGACGACCCCGCGACGAAGGCCGCGCTCGCGGTCGCCGGCGGCCTTCCCGCGAACCTCGCCCGCAGGGTCGAGATGGTTCGGGCGGCTTCTCCGGACGATGTCTCACTTCGCCTCGGCGACGGCCGTACGATCGTGTGGGGCGGGGCCGAGCGCACCCGCGACAAGGCGCGCATCGCGCTCACGCTGCTCGATCGCCCGGCCGACAGTTACGACGTCAGCTCACCGGATGTCGTGACAGTCAAGTGATATGCCGCACAGCCGGACAGGTTCCGGCAGGAGCGAATGGGACAGGCTGCGACACGCCGGGCGAGCTTGCGGCGCGGTGAGTTGACCCTGGGGGAGGGGCAACCCTACTGTCCGTATCATTCCTCAGGTTGACATAACTCTAAATCTCAACTTGAGGGTGAGAGTTAAACAAGAAGGTCCGGCCCCGTTTCGGGCTTCACGTAATGCAAGTAAACGAGCGGAAAGGCCCCTCGTCGTGGCAGCACCGCAGAACTACCTCGCGGTCATCAAGGTCGTCGGCATCGGCGGCGGCGGAGTGAACGCCGTGAACCGGATGATCGAGGAGGGACTCAAGGGCGTCGAGTTCATCGCCATCAACACCGACGCCCAGGCGCTGCTGATGAGTGACGCCGACGTCAAGCTGGACGTGGGCCGTGAGCTCACGCGCGGCCTCGGCGCGGGAGCGAACCCCGAGGTCGGCCGCAAGGCCGCCGAGGACCACCGCGAGGAGATCGAGGAGGTCCTCAAGGGGGCCGACATGGTCTTCGTCACGGCGGGCGAGGGCGGCGGCACCGGCACCGGTGGCGCCCCCGTGGTGGCGAACATCGCCCGGTCGCTCGGCGCGCTGACCATAGGTGTGGTGACCAGGCCCTTCAGCTTCGAGGGCAGGCGCCGCGCGGCGCAGGCCGAAGCCGGCATCGAGAACCTGCGCGACGAGGTCGACACCCTCATCGTCATCCCGAACGACCGCCTGCTGTCGATATCCGACCGCCAGGTCAGCGTGCTCGACGCGTTCAAGGCGGCCGACCAGGTGCTGCTGTCCGGTGTGCAGGGCATCACCGACCTCATCACCACACCCGGCCTGATCAACCTGGACTTCGCCGACGTGAAGTCGGTCATGTCGGGCGCGGGTTCGGCGCTGATGGGCATCGGCCACGCGCGCGGGGACGACAGGTCCGTCGCCGCGGCCGAGATGGCGGTGTCCAGCCCGCTGCTGGAGGCCAGCATCGACGGGGCCCACGGGGTCCTGCTGTCCATCGCGGGCGGGTCCGACCTCGGTCTCTTCGAGATCAACGAGGCGGCGCAGCTGGTGTCCAACGCGGCCGCGCTGGACGCCAACATCATCTTCGGCACGGTCATCGACGACGCCCTCGGGGACGAGGTGCGCGTCACGGTGATCGCCGCGGGGTTCGACGAGCCCGAGCTGGAGAAGTCGGCCGTCCCGGCGCAGCCCGCCGCGCGCACCCAGCCCGCGGCGCGCCCCGCCCCGCAGGCGGCGCCCGCGCCCGCGTCGAGTCAGCAGGCCCGGCCTGCGGCGTCGGCCTTCCCCGCGCCCAAGAGCGAGCCGGCTCGCGCCGAGCAGCAGCGCCCCGCACCGGTCCGTCCACTGCCGCCCGCGCCGGTGACACAGGCGGCGCCCACGCCGATGGCGCCTGAGCCCGCTCCGGCGCCCGACCCGGCGCCCGTGACCCCTCCGGCTCTCGCGCCGTTCGGGCGTGAGACCGCGGACTCCTCGGGCCCGTCGCATGGGTCCGCCTCGCATTCCGACCAGCAGCCGCAGGGGCCGGTGTCGATCCCGAGGCCGGCGCCCGAGCCGCCCACTCCCATCACCTCCCGCGTCTCCGAGCCCGCCCGGCGCCGTCCGGTGGTCTTCGAGGAGCAGGAAGAGGAGCTGGACGTCCCTGACTTCCTGAAGTGAGCGCTGGCACGTGC
>NZ_JBFBIK010000155.1:0-14882 GCF_040685555.1 Sphaerisporangium sp. NPDC088356 | reverse complement strand
AGCGGCTCGGTCAGCACCGTGCCGTCGGCGTCCGCGTCGGGGGGGGGGGGCCGGGGGGCGGACCGGGGGGGGACGGGGTCCCCCGCGGGGGGCGCCCCCCCCCCCCCCCGCCGCGGGTGCCCCGCCCGGCCCGGGATGCCACGGCACATCTCTCAAGTCAGGAACTGTGCCGAAGCATCCCCCAGGTCATGGGTGCGCCGGAGCATCGCTCAAGTCGCGGGAGGCGCCGGAGCATCTCAGCTGGCGGGATGCGCAGGCGTGTCCCTCAGGACGACGCGGTCAGAAGGACTCGACGGCGCGGCGGGCCTCGGCGTCGAGCACACCCCAGTTGATCAGCTCTTCGGTGAGCTCGGTGGGGGACTTGTCATAGATGACCGCCAGGGAGCGGAGGTCCTCCTGGCGGATCGACAGCACCTTGCCGTTGTAGTCGCCACGCTGGCTCTGGATCGTGGCCGCGTAACGGGCGAGGGCCCCGGCCTTCTCCTTGGGCAACTGGGCAAGGCGCTCAAGGTCGATCACGAGCTTCGGCGTGGGGCCGAGAGGGCTCGGCGCCGAGCCGCCAGGGAGCAGCTCCGAGACCGGCACGCCGTAGAAATCGGCCAACTCGGCGAGCTTCTGCACTGTCACGGCACGGTCGCCACGCTCGTAGGAGCCCACGACGACGGCCTTCCACCTGCCCCGAGACTTCTCTTCGACTCCGTGCAGTGATAGTCCCTGCTGGGTGCGGATGGCGCGGAGTCGTGCGCCCAGCGACTTGGCGTAGTCAGACGGCATCGTTTGGCCCCCCGGCTTTCTATGAACGTTCTCACTTATTGTGCGCCTTGCGACGAATGCCACGGCGATCGGGTGGCACCCGGGGAGGCACCATCGGTGACCGACGCGTCGTGGTTTACCCGAGAACGTCGCGAGGTGTGGTTACGGACAGTGACGGTAAAGGTGTGGACGGGTTTGGTCAAGCTGATTGGAAAAAAGATGCCGAATCCTGTCCGGTCCGGCCCTGATCTGCTCGGTCGCAAGCGCCGCACATGCTCCGTCCGTACAGGGACCGCACAGGTTCCGTACGACCGCGGCGTGGCCGACGGGTCCGGAGACCCGGCGCGTGAGATCCGGCATACGGGCATCTGCCCAGGTTACGAAGGCCGAACCGGTTCGGGAGGTTTCCTTCAAGGCTGATAACGTGGGTGAACCAGTTCCTTTAAGACCCGTCCTGTGAGGCGGGAAAGGTGGTGACCCTCATGAACGTCGCCCGAAATCAGGCGCGCGACGAAGATCCCCGGCACGACGGTGACCAGACGCTTGACGGCCAGCGGCCCAACGACGGTGAGCGCGCGGTGCTGGAGGCCCCCGACATCAACCGGGCCCTCACCCGCATCGCCCACGAGATCCTCGAACGCGCCAAGGGCCCCGAGAAGCTGCTCCTCCTCGGCATCCCGACCCGTGGCACCTTCCTGGCGCGCAGGCTCGCCGACCGCATCGAGCAGGTCGAGGGCCATCCCGTGGCCTCAGGCTCCCTCGACGTGACGATGTACCGCGACGACCTGAGGCTGAAGCCGGCGCGCGCCCTCGGCCGCACCGAGCTTCCCGAGGAGGGCGTGGACGGCCGCATCGTCGTCCTGGTCGACGACGTCCTCTACTCAGGCCGCACCGTCCGCGCGGCGCTCGACGCGCTCAATGACCTCGGCCGTCCCACCGCCGTACGGCTGGCCGTCCTTGTCGACCGGGGCCACCGCGAGCTGCCGATCCGCGCCGACTACGTGGGCAAGAACCTCCCGACCTCCCGGGCCGAGACCGTACGGGTGTGCCTCGCTGAGACCGACCAGCGCGACGCGGTCCTGCTGAGGGGAGGCCAGCGATGAACCGTCACCTGCTGTCCACGGCCGACCTGTCGCGCGACGACGCGCTGTTGATCCTCGACACCGCCGAGCAGCTGTCGCAGGTCTCGGACCGTTCCATCAAGAAGCTGCCGACCCTGCGCGGGCGCACCGTCGTGAACCTCTTCTTCGAGGACTCCACCCGCACCCGCATCTCCTTCGAGGCCGCCGCCAAGCGGCTGTCCGCCGATGTGATCAACTTCTCGGCCAAGGGGTCGAGCGTGTCCAAGGGGGAGAGCCTCAAGGACACCGCGCTCACCCTCCAGGCGATGGGCGCCGACGCCGTGGTGATCCGCCACGGCGCCTCAGGGGCCCCGCACCGCCTGGCCAACTGGGTGGACGGCAGCGTGGTCAACGCCGGCGACGGCACCCACGAGCATCCGACCCAGGCGCTGCTGGACGCCTTCACCATGCGCAGGCGCCTCGGCGACCTCGACGGCCGCAGGGTGACGATCGTCGGCGACGTGCTGCACAGCAGGGTCGCCCGCTCGAACGTCCACCTGCTGCACACGCTCGGCGCCGAGGTGACGCTCGTCGCGCCGCCGACGCTGCTGCCGGTGGCGATGGGCGACTGGCCGTGCGAGGTCTCCTACGACTTCGACGCCGTGCTCCCCAAGTCCGACGTGGTCATGATGCTGCGGGTCCAGCACGAGCGGATGAACGCCTCGTACTTCCCCTCCGCCCGCGAGTACAGCCGCCGCTACGGCCTGGCCCCCGAGCGGCTCGGCAGGATGCCCGAGGGGGCGATCGTGATGCACCCTGGGCCGATGAACCGCGGCATGGAGATCGCCGCCGAGGTCGCGGACTCCGCGCGCTCGACCATCGTCGAGCAGGTCACCAACGGCGTGACCGTGCGCATGGCCGTCCTCTACCTGCTTCTGTCCGGCTCAGAGCCCGCGATCGGGGGAAACCAGTGAGCTACCTCCTCAAAGCCGCCCGCGTCCTCGGGGGCGAGCCGCGGGACATCCTGATCAAGGACGGGTACATCGCCGCGATCGGCGCCCCGGGCCAGGTCGACGGCACGGGCGCCGCGCACGTCGACGCCGGCGGGCTGATCGCGCTGCCCGGCCTGGTCGACCTGCACACCCACCTGCGCGAGCCCGGCCGGGAGGACGCCGAGACCGTCGAGTCCGGCACCGCCGCGGCGGCGCTCGGCGGGTTCACCGCCGTCCACGCCATGGCCAACACCTCGCCGGTCGCCGACACGGCGGGCGTCGTGGAGCAGGTCTGGCGGCTCGGCCAGGAGGCCGGGCACTGCGACGTCCAGCCGGTGGGCGCCGTCACCGCGGGGCTGGCGGGCAGGCAGCTCGCCGAGCTCGGCGCGATGGCCGACAGCGCGGCCCGGGTCCGGGTCTTCTCCGACGACGGGGTGTGCGTCTCCGACGCCGTCCTGATGCGCCGCGCCCTGGAGTACGTCAAGGCGTTCGACGGGGTGGTGGCCCAGCACGCGCAGGAGCCGCGCCTGACCGAGGGCGCGCAGATGAACGAGGGCTCGGTGTCCGGCCGCCTCGGGCTGACCGGCTGGCCGGCCGTCGCCGAGGAGGCGATCATCGCGCGCGACTGCCTGCTGGCCGCGCACGTCGGCTCCCGGCTGCACATCTGCCACGTCTCGACGGCGGGCTCTGTGGAGATCATCCGCTGGGCGAAGTCGAAGGGCTGGGACGTCACCGCCGAGGTGACCCCGCACCACCTGCTGCTCACCGACACCTGCGCGGAGACCTCGCCGGCGGGCGCGTACAACCCGATCTACAAGGTCAACCCGCCGCTGCGCACCGAGACCGACGTGCGGGCGCTGCGCGAGGCCCTGGCCGACGGCACGATCGACTGCGTGGCCACCGACCACGCGCCGCACCCGGTCGAGGACAAGGAGACCGAGTGGCCGGCGGCGGCCATGGGCATGATCGGCCTGGAGACCGCCCTGTCGGTGGTCCAGGAGGCCATGGTCGAGACCGGGCTGCTCGACTGGGCGGGCGTCGCCGACCGCATGTCGGCCCGTCCCGCCCACATCGGGCGGCTGGCGGGCCACGGCGGGCCGCTCCAGGCGGACGCCCCCGCGAACCTCACCCTGGTCGACCCCTCCGTACGCTGGGCGGTGGACCCCGGCGGGTTCGCCTCCAAGAGCCGAAACACGCCCTACCAGGGCATGACGCTGCCGGGCAGGGTCGTCGCGACCTTCCTGCGCGGCCGTCCCACCGTTCTCGAAGGGAAGCTCACGTGACGCGCGCGACCACCGGCACAGCCGTCCTCGTCCTGGAGGACGGCCGGGCCTTCCACGGCACGCCGTACGGCGCCGAGGGCGAGACGTTCGGCGAGATGGTCTTCTCCACCGGCATGACCGGCTACCAGGAGACCCTCACCGACCCCTCCTACCACCGGCAGATCGTGGCGATGACCGCGCCGCACATCGGCAACACCGGCGTCAACGACGAGGACCCGGAGTCGTCCCGCATCTGGGTGGCCGGGTACGTGGTGCGCGAGCCGGCGCGGGTCGCCTCGAACTGGCGCTCCCGCCGCTCGCTGGACGAGGAGCTGCGCGCGCAGGGCGTGGTCGGCATCGCCATGCCGGGCACGCGGGCGCTCACCCGCCACCTGCGCGAGCGCGGCGCCATGCGCGCGGGGGTCTTCACCTCCCCGGCGGCCCCGGTGGAGGAGCTGGCCGAGAAGGTGCGGAACAGTCCCTCGATGGTGGGCGCCGACCTCGCCAAGGAGGTCTCCACGGCCGAGCCGTACGTCGTCCCGGCGCACGGGCGCAAGCGGTTCACGGTGGCGGCGGTCGACCTCGGCATCAAGGCGATGACGCCCTACCGCATGGCCGAGCGAGGGTGCGAGGTCCACGTGCTCCCGGCGGGCGCGACCGCGGCCGACATCCTCGCCCTCGACCCGGACGGCGTGTTCCTCTCGAACGGCCCGGGCGACCCGGCGACCGCCGACTACGCCGTCGAGGCGCTCACGGGCGTGCTGGACGCGGGCAGGCCGGTCTTCGGCATCTGCTTCGGCAACCAGATCCTCGGCCGCGCCCTCGGGCTCGGCACGTACAAGCTGCGGTACGGCCACCGGGGCGTGAACCAGCCGGTGCAGGACCGCCGCACCGGCAAGGTGGACATATCAGCCCACAATCACGGCTTCGCCGTGCGGGCGCCCCTGGACGGCCCGTTCGACACCCCGTACGGCCGCGCGGAGGTCAGCCACGTGAACCTCAACGACGACTGCGTGGAAGGGCTGCGCCTGCTGGACTACCCGGGGTTCAGCGTGCAGTACCACCCCGAGGCCGCCGCGGGGCCGCACGACGCCGCGGGCCTGTTCGATGAGTTCTGCGCCCTGATGGCGCGCCCTGACACGACGGTGAAGGCGGAGGGCGAGAGTGTCTAAGCGCACTGACATCAGCTCGATCATGGTCATCGGCTCCGGGCCGATCGTGATCGGGCAGGCGTGCGAGTTCGACTACTCGGGCACCCAGGCGTGCAGGGTCCTGCGCGCCGAGGGCTACCGGGTCATCCTGGTCAACAGCAACCCGGCGACGATCATGACGGACCCCGAGTTCGCTGACGCGACGTACGTCGAGCCGATCACGCCCGAGATCGTCGAGAAGATCATCGCCAGGGAGCGCCCCGACGCCCTGCTGCCCACCCTCGGCGGCCAGACGGCGCTCAACGCGGCGGTGGCGCTGCACGAGGCCGGAGTGCTGGAGCGGTACGGCGTCGAGCTCATCGGGGCGGACATCGACGCCATCCAGGCGGGCGAGAACCGCCAGCTGTTCAAGCAGATCGTCGCCAAGGTGGCCGACGAGCACGGTCTCAACGCCGAGTCGGCCAGGTCGGTGATCTGCCACACGCTGGAGGAGTGCCTCGGCGCGGCGGCCGGCCTCGGCTACCCGGTCGTCGTGCGGCCGAGCTTCACCATGGGCGGCGCCGGCTCCGGGTTCGCCTACGGCGAGGACGACCTGCGCCGCATCGCCGGCGCCGGGCTCGACGCCTCGCCGACCACCGAGGTCCTCCTCGAGGAGTCGATCATCGGCTGGAAGGAGTACGAGCTCGAGGTCATGCGCGACCGGGCCGACAACGTCGTCATCGTCTGCTCCATCGAGAACATCGACCCGATGGGCGTGCACACCGGCGACAGCGTGACCGTGGCCCCGGCCCTGACGCTGACCGACCGCGAGTACCAGAACATGCGCGACGTCGCGATCGCGGTCATCCGCGAGGTCGGGGTCGACACCGGCGGCTGCAACATCCAGTTCGCGGTCGACCCGCGCACCGGGCGCATGGTCGTCATCGAGATGAACCCGCGCGTGTCGCGGTCGAGCGCGCTGGCCTCCAAGGCCACCGGCTTCCCGATCGCCAAGATCGCGGCCAAGCTCGCCGTCGGCTACACGCTCGACGAGATCCCGAACGACATCACCCGCGAGACCCCGGCGTCGTTCGAGCCGTCGCTCGACTACATCGTGGTCAAGGTGCCGCGCTTCGCCTTCGAGAAGTTCGCCGGGGCCGACCAGACCCTGACCACCCACATGAAGTCGGTCGGCGAGGCCATGGCCATCGGCCGGTCCTTCCCCGAAGCCCTCCAGAAGGCCCTCAGATCGCTGGAGAAGAAGGGATCGTCCTTCAGCTGGGCGGGAGAACCCGCCGGCAAGGACGGGCTTCTCAACGCCGCCCGCACGCCGCACGACGGGCGGCTGCGCACGATGCAGCAGGCCATCAGGGCCGGCGCCACGATCGACGAGCTGTACGAGGCCACGAACATCGACCCGTGGTTCCTCGACCAGCTCTACCTCATCGACGAGGAGGCCCGGGCGCTGGGCGAGGGCGAGCTGACGGCCGGGGCGCTGGTCCGCGCCAAGCGGCACGGCTTCAGCGACGCGCAGATCGCCGAGATCCGCGGCTCCTCCGAGCCCGAGGTCAGGGCGCTGCGCCACGGGCTCGACGTGCGGCCCGTCTACAACACCGTGGACACCTGCGCCGCCGAGTTCGCCGCCAAGACGCCCTACCTCTACTCGACCTACGACGAGGAGACCGAGGTCCCCTACGGCGACCGCCCCAAGGTGATCATCCTCGGCAGCGGTCCGAACCGCATCGGGCAGGGCATCGAGTTCGACTACGCCTGCGTGCACGCCTCGTTCGAACTGTCGGCCGCCGGGTACGAGACCGTGATGGTCAACTGCAACCCGGAGACGGTCTCCACGGACTACGACACCTCCGACCGGCTCTACTTCGAGCCGCTCACCCTGGAGGACGTCCTTGAGGTCGTGCACGCCGAGCGGTCGACCGGGCCGGTCGCCGGAGTGATCGTCCAGCTCGGCGGGCAGACGCCGCTGGGCCTCGCCCAGGCGCTCAAGGACGCGGGCGTGCCCGTGGTCGGCACCAGCCCCGAGTCGATCCACCTGGCCGAGGAGCGCGGCGCCTTCGGGCGGGTGCTCGCCGAGGCGGGCCTGCCCGCTCCCAAGCACGGCACCGCCATCACCGTGGAGGAGGCGCGGGCCATCGCCGAGGACATCGGCTACCCCGTCCTCGTGCGCCCCTCGTACGTGCTCGGCGGCGCGGGCATGGCGATCGTGTACGACGAGGAGACGCTGAGCGCGTACATGTCGCGGGCCGGCGCGGCGAGCGACCACCCGGTGCTGGTGGACAAGTTCCTCGACGAGGCCATCGAGATCGACGTGGACGCGCTGTACGACGGCGCCGAGCTCTACCTCGGCGGGGTCATGGAGCACATCGAGGAGGCCGGCATCCACTCCGGCGACTCGGCGTGCGCGCTGCCGCCGATCACGCTCGGCGGGTTCGACATCAAGCGCATCCGCGCCGCCACCGAGGCCATCGCTCGCGCAGTGGGCGTGCGCGGGCTCCTGAACGTCCAGTACGCCATGTCGGCCAACGTCCTGTACGTCCTTGAGGCCAACCCCCGCGCGAGCCGCACGGTGCCGTTCGTGTCCAAGGCGACCGCGGTGCCGCTCGCCAAGGCCGCGGCCCGGGTCATGATGGGCGCCACCATCGCCGAACTCCGCGAGGAGGGCATGCTGCCGGCCACGGGCGACGGCGGCACGCTGCCCCTGGACGCGCCCATCGCGGTCAAGGAGGCCGTGCTGCCGTTCAACCGGTTCCTGGGCGTCGACACGATCCTCGGCCCCGAGATGCGCTCCACGGGCGAGGTCATGGGCATCGACGAGGTCTTCGGCACGGCCTACGCCAAGTCGCAGTCGGCGTCGTACGGGTCGCTGCCGACCAAGGGCCGGGCGTTCGTCTCGGTGGCCAACCGCGACAAGCGCGCGATGATCTTCCCGGTGAAGGCCCTGGCCGACCTGGGGTTCGAGATCCTGGCCACGGAGGGCACCGCGGAGGTGCTGCGCCGCAACGGCGTCCATGCCAAGATCGTGCGAAAGCAGAGCGACGGCGCCGGCACGGACGGTGAGCCGACCATCGTGACCCGGATCCTCGACGGCGAGGTGGACCTCATCGTGAACACCCCCTTCGGCAGCCCGGGGCAGTCCGGCCCCCGGCTCGACGGCTACGAGATCCGCACGGCGGCCGTCCTGCGGGGCATCCCGTGCGTCACCACTGTGCAGGGCCTCGGTGCGGCCGTTCAGGGCATCCAGGCGATCGCCGCGGGCTCCGTGGGCGTACGGTCGCTCCAGGAGCACGCCCAGCGGCTGAGGGGCTGACGACCAGGCGGGAGGTGAAGGAGACGGCCGTTACTCCGGTGCAGGTGACGGGCACGGTGCTGACCACGCGCCGTGTCGACGCCTATCACGCGCTCACCGTGGTGGCGCCCGGCATCGCCGAGCGCTTCCGTCCCGGCCACTTCGTCTCCGTGGCAGTCGGCGGGCCGCACACCTCCATGCCGACGCGCCGTGTCTTCTCCGTGCACGACGTCAAGCCCGACTACGGCGGCACGGTGGAGCTCGTCTTCGCCGTGCGCGGCCGGGGCACCTCGTGGCTCGCCGAGCGCAAGGCCAGGGACAGCCTCGACCTGGTCGGCCCGCTCGGCCGCCCGTTCCCGGTGCCGCGCGACCCGTGCGCGTGCGTGCTCGTCGGCGGCGAGTACGGCTCCGCGTCGCTGTTCGCCCTGGCCGACACGCTGCAGCAGCGCGGGTGCCGGGTCGACTTCGTGCTCGGGGCCGCCTCGGCCGACCGGGTTTTCGGCGCCCTCCGCGCCCGGCGCATGGGCGAGACCACGACCCTGACCACCGAGGACGGCTCGCTCGGCCTGCGCGGCCGGGTCACCGACGCCCTGCCCTCGGTGATCGCCGACGCGCGGGCCGACGTGGTCTACGCGTGCGGCCCGATGGCGATGCTGCGCGGCGTGACCGCCGTCGCCGTCGAGTTCGACATCCCGGTCCAGGTCTCCGTCGAGGAGTCGATGGCGTGCGGGTACGGCGTCTGCATGACGTGCGTGCTTCCGGTCATCGGCGACGACGGGGTCACGCGCATGGTTCGATCCTGCGTGGAGGGACCGGTGTTCCGCGGCGAGCGGGTGCGGTTCGAGGACATCGGGACCATTCCGTTCGATGCCCTGGGAGCGCCCGGGGGACGAGCACAGGAGGGAGGTGCTCACACCCGAAATGTCAGTTGACATGCGGACGTACCTCGCGCACGTCGAACTGGCCAACCCGATCACCACGGCCGCCGGGTGCGCCGCCTCCGGCGCCGAGCTCTCCCAGTTCTTCGACCTCGCCCGCCTCGGCGCCGTTGTGACCCACTCGATCACCATGGCGCCCAGGGCCGGGCGGCCCACCCCCAGGATGGCCGAGACGCCCTCCGGAATGCTGAACGCCGTGGGGCTCCAGGGGCCGGGCGTGGACGCCTTCCTCGAACACGAGCTGCCGCGCCTGGTCGAGCGAGGGGCGCGCGCGGTGGTGTCGGTCGCCGGCGGCAGCGTCGCCGAGTACACCGCGCTCGCGCGCAGGCTGGCCGACGCGCCCGGTGTGGCCGCGATCGAGGTCAACCTGTCGTGCCCGAACGTCGAGGACCTCGGGCGGGTGTTCGCGCGCGACCCCGCCGCCTCGGCCGAGGTCATCGCCTCGGTGCGGGCCACCATGCGCTACGACGTCCCTGTGGTGGCCAAGCTCGCCCCGGACGTGGCCGACATCGTCGCCGTGGCCCGCGCGTGCGTGGACGGCGGGGCCGACGCGCTCGCCATGATCAATTCACCGCTCGGCATGAGCATCGACGTCGACACCATGCGCCCCTCGCTCGCCGCGGGCACCGGCGGGCTCTCAGGGCCCGCCATCAGGCCCCTCGCCGTGCGCTGCCTGTGGCAGGTGCACGCCGCCCTGCCGGGCGTGCCCATCGTCGGCATGGGCGGCGTCATGACCGGCCGCGACGCCCTGGAGCTGATACTCGCGGGCGCCTGCGCCGTCTCGGTGGGCACCGCGCTGTTCCACGACCCCTACGCCTGCCTGCGGATCCTGCGGGAGCTCGAAGACCTGCTCAAGGAGCGGGGCTTCGAGCGGCTCGCCGACGCCGTGGGGCTGGCCCACCGGCCACCCGGGGCAGGGCCCCGGCACCGAATCGACCTGGAGGAGAGCTCTCTGTGACGTCCGCACCCATCGCCGTCGCCCTGGACGCACCCGATCTGGAGACGGCGGCCCGCTGGGCGGCCCTGGTCACTCCGCACGTGAGCACCGTGAAGGTCGGCCTCGAACTGTACCTGCGGTACGGCCCCGATGTGATCGCCTCCGTGAGAGGGGCCACCGGCATCCAGGTCTTCCTCGATCTCAAGCTTCACGACATCCCGAACACCGTCGCGGGCGCCGCCCGCGCCGTCGCCCGGCTCAAGCCCGCCATCCTGACCGTCCACGCGGCCGGAGGGCGCGCGATGATCCAGGCCGCGGTGGAGTCCGCCCCGAACACCGTCATCGCCGCCGTGACGGCCCTGACGTCGCTCTCAGAGGCCGATCTGGAGCGCATCGGGGTCAGGGGACCCTCCGGGGACGCCGTGCGCCGTCTGGCCGTCGAGGCCGTCGGCGCGGGCGCCCAGGCCCTCGTCTGCTCGCCGCGCGAGGTCGCCGCGGTGCGCGCGGAGGTCGGGCCCGGCATCACGCTGATCACTCCCGGGGTGCGGCCCGCCGGTTCCGACACCCAGGATCAGGCAAGAGTAGCGACTCCCGAGCAGGCTATCGCCGACGGGGCCGATCTTCTCGTGATCGGCCGGCCGATCACCGGCTCCGCCGACCCCGGAGCGGCCGCCGCGGGTATCGCCGCCGCCATCCGCCGGGTCCTTTCGAGCTGAATGCGAGGTTTGTCCGCGCCGTTTCCGCAGGCCTCCGGCGGTCGTTCCGAGGCCGGCGGGAGGTTCGCCCGGCGCGGCGAGGACTAGCCCTGGCGGGTCGGCGCCCTACCGCGATGACTAGCCCGTGAGGGGCCTGTACAGGCGCATTTTGTCGACGCACCGCGATATCGCGAACACGAAGAGTAATGAAATGAATTTTGTGAGGGGAGAAACTGGCCTTGACGTTGCTTGGAGGCCGAAGACCAGCTAGTTTCCCCTCCCGTCCGAGTACATCGACAGAAATTCGAGGTGACCCGGCGTGGCTCTTCCTCCCCTGACCCCCGAGCAGCGCGCCGCAGCCCTGGAGAAGGCTGCCAAGGCCCGCAAGGAGCGTGCCGAGGTCAAGAACCGGCTGAAGCACGGCGCGGTTTCTCTGGCTGAGGTGCTGAAAAGTGGTCAGGCCGACGACGTCATCGGCAAGATGAAGGTGTCGGCACTTTTGGAGTCGCTCCCCGGCGTGGGCAAGGTCCGCGCCAAGCAGCTCATGGAGCGGCTCGGTATCGCCGAGTCCCGTCGCGTACGGGGCCTCGGCGCCAACCAGCGCGCAGCTCTGGAGCGCGAGTTCGGCGGCGCCGAGAGCTGATCTCGGTCCGCACGAGCAAGATCAACGGGGGTGTGGTGTGATCGGTACGTCCTGGCCCGAAGAGGGCGGAGCCCACGAGGCGCCCGTTTTTGGGAGGTCTGGGACAGGTAGCGGTGACCCCATGCCTCCATCCGGGAGTCCGGAGGCGACCGTGGTCTCCTCCGGACCGACGGGAAACCGCCTCACGGTCCTCTCCGGGCCGTCGGGCGTGGGCAAGTCCACGGTCGTCGCCGAGCTTCGGCGGTCCCACCCAGAGGTGTGGCTGTCGGTCTCGGTGACCACCAGGGCTCCCCGTCCGGGCGAGACGCACGGCGTCGAGTACTACTTCGTCGCCGGCGACGAGTTCGACCGCATGATCGCCGATGGCGAGCTGCTCGAATGGGCGGAGTTCGCCGGCAACAGGTACGGGACGCCCCGCGTGCCCGTGGAGCGGAAGCTCGCCCATGGCGTGCCCACGCTCCTGGAGATCGACCTCCAGGGCGCCCGGCAGGTGCGTGAGACCATGCCCGAGGCTCTGCTCGTCTTCCTGGCCCCGCCGAGCTGGGAAGAGCTGGAGAGCCGCCTGCGCGGTCGCGGCACCGAGCCCGAGGACGTCATCGAGCGCCGCCTCGCCGCGGGCCGCGTCGAGCTGGCCGCCGAGAAGGAGTTCGATCTCACACTCGTCAACACGGCCGTCAAGGAAGTGTGCGGCCGGCTGATAACCTTGATGAAGTGAAGATCGGCCTGGCCTGGGCGAGTCGGCCCTGCCGGTTCCTCTTGGTATCCTTCGAGGCCAAGACCCAAGACTCGACATTCGACTGAGAGGCCGACGACGTGGCAGGCACTGCCCCGGTTGCCGAAGGCATCACCAACCCGCCGATCGACCAGCTGCTTGAGGTCGTCGACAGCAAGTACAGCCTGGTCATCATGGGCGCGAAGCGGGCGCGCCAGATCAACGCCTACTACTCCCAGCTGGGCGAGGGCCTTCTCGAGTACGTCGGTCCCCTGGTGGAGACCCACGCTCAGGAGAAGCCCCTGTCCATCGCACTGCGCGAGGTCTCCGAGGGTCTGCTCACCTCCGAGCCGATCGAGGGCTGACCGGCTCCTTCCCGGAGACAGTGATGGCGAGCCAGGTCCGCGCGAGGCCGAGAGTCGTTCTCGGCGTCGGCGCGGGCATCGCCGCTTACAAGGCCTGTGAGCTGCTGCGGCTGTTCACCGAGTCGGGGCACGAGGTCCGCGTCGTCCCGACCCGTGACGCCCTGCGCTTCGTCGGCGAGCCGACCTGGGCGGCCCTGTCCGGCAACCCCGTGACCAGCGAGGTCTGGGAGTCCGTCCACGAGGTGCCCCACGTCCGCATCGGCCAGAGCGCCGACCTGGTCGTGGTGGCGCCCGCGACCGCCGACATCCTCGCCAAGGCCGCGCACGGCCTCGCCGGCGACCTGCTCACCAACACGCTGCTGACCGCGCGCTGCCCCGTGGTCCTCGCCCCCGCCATGCACACCGAGATGTGGGAGCACCCCGCCACCCGCGCGAACGTCGCGACCCTGCGCGAGCGGGGGTCGCTGGTCATCGACCCGGCCGTGGGCCGGCTCACCGGCGCCGACACCGGGCCCGGGCGCCTTCCCGACCCCCAGCAGATCTTCGAGGTCTGCCGCCGCGTCCTGGCCGGGCGCGAGCGCGATCTCGCCGGCCGCCGCGTGGTGGTCTCCGCGGGCGGCACGCGCGAGGCGATCGACCCGGTCCGCTTCATCGGCAACCGCTCCTCGGGCCTGCAGGGATACGCCCTGGCCCGCACGGCCGTGGCGCGCGGCGCGGAGGTGACCCTGGTCGCGGCCAACGTCGCGCTGCCCGACCCCGCCGGGGTCACGATGGTGCGCGTGGAGTCCACGCTCGACCTGCGCGCGGCCGTCCTCGATGCCGCCGAGCGCGCCGACGCGGTGGTCATGGCGGCTGCCGTCGCCGACTTCCGGCCCGCCGCCCGGAGCGACTCGAAGATCAAGAAGACGTCCGGCGAGCCCGAGCCCATCCATCTCACGAAAAATCCTGACATCCTCGCCGAGCTGTGCGACCGGCGCCGGGAAGGGCGCAAGCCCGCTCCCGAAGTGATCGCCGGATTCGCCGCCGAGACCGACGACGTGCTCGCCAACGGCCGGGCCAAGCTCGCCCGCAAGGGCTGTGACCTGCTCGTCGTCAACCAGGTAGGGGAGAACCTCGCCTTCGGCACCCCCGACAACGCCGCGGTGATCCTGGTGGCCGGCGGGGACGCCGTGGAGGTCCCGCGCGGCCCGAAGGAAGCCCTGGCCGACGCCGTCTGGGACCTGGTCGCCGCCCGGCTGGTCTGAGCGGGGCCGTTACCGGCCCTGAGGCGCTTGCTGGCCGGCGATCCCCGGCGGATACTCCAGGAGCAGGCCGCAGCGAGAGGGCTGAACTATGCCGGTGACCGCCGCCATCAGAGGACGCTGCCGCGCTCTGCTGCCCCCCGGCGAGAGCGTCCACTACGTTTTCCCCGTCACGCTGGTCGGTTCGGGCGGTGTGGCCAACTACATGATCGTGGTCTCCGACCGGTCCGTCACCGTGCTGGCCACGAAGGTGCTTAGCCGCTACGAGCCCGCGGCCGTCTGGGCCACCTACCCCCGGCAGACTCGCCTCGGCCCGCTGCGGTTCGGCGCCGGGCCCACGATCGAGTTGGGTGGTACGGTTTTCGAGGTCGACGATGAATACGTCGCCGTCGTCGGGGCGGCGGACGCCGAGGCGTTCTCTCCGGGCGACCTGCCGAGGGATCCGCTTCCCGATCTCTAGGCCGTCGGCCACGACCATCTGCCAAGACGGTTGAGCGGCGCCGCTTCAGGTAGGGCTAGACTCGGCGGAGCGCTTTGGCCGTCTCACGCCAAGCCCACGACGTCAGCAGCCGCTGCATGAGGAGCCACTGAGTTGTCCCGCCGCCTGTTCACTTCCGAGTCGGTTACCGAGGGCCACCCGGACAAGATCGCCGACCAGATCAGTGACGCCATCCTCGACGCCATGCTCAAGGACGATTCCACGAGCCGGGTCGCGGTCGAGACGATGATCACCACCGGCCAGGTCCACGTCGCCGGCGAGGTGACGACCGACACCTACATCGACATCCCCGGCGTCATCCGGGAGAAGATCCTCGAGATCGGCTACGACGCCTCGCACAAGGGCTTCGA
>NZ_JBFBIK010000154.1:0-14953 GCF_040685555.1 Sphaerisporangium sp. NPDC088356 | reverse complement strand
CCTGCCGCCCAAGCCGCCGAGCTGCTGGAACGGGTGCTGCGCACCCACGGGTCGCCGGTGGTCGCAGTGGTGGTGGCGCGGAGGCGGGCGAGGCGCGAAGATCGTGAGCAGATGGACCAAGCGGCCGTCACCCCCTCGCACAGGGACGGACCGTCGATATATCGACACAGGGAGTTCAGCAATGCGACAGCGCCGACTGGGCAGCCAGGGCCTTCACGTCTCCGCCGAGGGGCTCGGCTGCATGGGGATGAGCGTCGCCTACGGCCCCGCGGACGAGAAGGAGGCGACCGCCACCATCCACAGGGCGCTCGACCTGGGCATCACCTTCCTCGACACCGCCGACATGTACGGGCCGTGGACCAACGAGAGCCTCGTGGGCCACGCGATCGCCGGGCGCCGCGACGAGGTGGTGCTCGCCACCAAGTTCGGCAACGAGGTCGAGGACGGGGCCCTCACCGGCCGCGTCAACGGCCGCCCCGGCTACCTGCGCCAGGCGCTCGACGGTTCGCTCAAGCGGCTCGGCGTCGACCACATCGACCTGTACTACCAGCACCGCGTCGACCCGGACGTCCCGGTGGAGGACACCTTCGGCGCGCTCTCCGAGCTGGTCACCGCGGGCAAGATCCGTTACCTCGGCATCTCCGAGGCCGCTCCCGCGAGCATCCGCCGCGCCCACGCCGTCCACCCGCTGACCGCGCTGCAGACCGAGTACTCCCTGTTCACCCGTGACGTGGAGGACAACGGCGTGCTCGCCACCACCCGCGAGCTCGGCATCGGCTTCGTCGCCTACAGCCCGCTCGGCCGGGGCTTCCTCACCGGCACCATCCGCGGCGTGGACGACCTGCCGGAAGGCGACCGCCGCCGTTCGATGTTCCCGCGCTTCCAGGGGGAGAACTTCGCGCGCAACCTCGCCGTCGTCGACAGGATCCGCGTGCTGGCCGACGCCAAGGGGGTCACCTCCTCGCAGTTCGCGCTGGCCTGGGTGCTCGCCCAGGGCGACGACATCGTGGCCATCCCCGGCACCAAGCGCCGGGCCTACCTGGAGGCCAACGCCGCCGCCGTCGAGATCACCCTCACCCCCGACGACCTGGCCGCGATCGAGGCCGTGGCCCCGCGCGGCGTGGCCTCCGGCGAGCGCTACCCCGCCGCCGCGATGGACGCGGTCCACCGGTGACGCGAGGGCCCCGTGACTCCTGCCCCGCGTACGTCCGGCGCCATCCGCGACAGCTCGCGGGCGCCCCGCGAACCCGGGACGCGCGACGGCCACGCCCACCGGCGCGGCCGTCGCGATCACGTGGTCAGTGCTTGAGCGCGTACCAGGTCGAGGAGCCGATGACGCGGTCGACCTTGAGGCCCCACCTGGTCTGGAATTCGTAGACCGCTGAGTCGGTCGCCGAGCCGAATACACCGTCGACGGAATCAGGCTGCCCGATGCGATACTTCAGAAGGCATTGAGCCTGTTTGACGGCGGTTCCGGTCGACCCTTTCCTGAGGACAGGCTCGGAGTTCGTATAGTTGCAGCCGAAAGGCCCTGCGGCCCTTGCCTTCGCCGCCGTGTTGGCGTGCGCGGGGGTGGCGAGGACCGGGACGACCGCTACGGCCATCATCGCCAGCGCCGCGGCGGGCAGCGCGATCTTCGATTTCATGGAACTCAACATGATCCTGGTCTCCCATCAGGTGGCGAGTTCGTCGGCCCGGCTCGGCCGGGAACCGGCCTGCGTGCTTCTCGGGCGAGGGCGCTCACCGAGCCGGAACTCCAGGCCCGGAGCCGGTGCGTGTGGGCGCACGCATGGCAGCTTGACAGGCCCTGCGGGCCGAGTTCCAAACCCTTCCATCTGAGTGCAAACTCCCCGGTAGGGGGCCTGCGGGCGGACAATGATCATTTCCGGTCGGGGGACGTTCATGGTGCCGATCCGCTCCGCCGCGTGCCCCGCCGGTCCGCGGACCCCGTATCGTGGCCGGTCCGGCCCCATGCAGTGTGAAGTAAACTTCCTCTCCCGTAAGCGTGAAAAGGCCACCCCTTTACCGGGGGTGGGTTCCTCGTACGCCGAAAGGCACCGCGCCGGGGGGAACTCCGCCGGTACGGGCCCCCGGTGGGCGGGAAGCATGCTGCGACAGTGGAACATGGAGTCAACACCGATCCCATGCGCGTCCGTCCGGAACGAGGAGCTCGATCATGACCCCCAACGCCACCGAAGACTCGACAGGCTTCGCTGACCTGGGGCTGCGTCCCGAGCTTCTGCGCTCGCTCACCGGTCTTGGGTACGAGGAGCCGACGCCTATCCAGCGCGAGGCGATCCCGCCGCTGGTGGAGGGCCGTGACCTGCTCGGGCAGGCCGCGACCGGCACCGGCAAGACGGCGGCCTTCGCCCTGCCGATCCTCCAGCGGATGCCGGCCGGCGGGGGCTCGGGGTCGCCGCTGGCGCTCGTGCTTGTGCCCACGCGCGAGCTGGCCGTCCAGGTGTCCGAGGCCGTCCACCGCTACGGCCGCGACCTCGGCGCCCGCGTCCTGCCGATCTACGGCGGGCAGCCGATCGGGCGGCAGCTCAGGGAGCTGCAGCGAGGGGTGGACGTCGTGGTCGCGACCCCAGGGCGGGCGCTCGACCACATCGGCCGCAAGACCCTCAATCTGGACGCCCTCCAGATCGTCGTCCTGGACGAGGCCGACGAGATGCTCGACATGGGTTTCGCCGACGACATCGAGGCGATCCTCCAGGAGACCCCCGAGGCGCGCCAGACCGTTTTGTTCTCCGCCACGATGCCGCCGCGCATCAACTCGATCGCCCGCCAGCACCTCAAGGACCCGGTGCGCATCCAGATCGAGCGCGAGTCCGCCACCTCCGGCGAGTCCCCGCGCGTACGGCAGAGCGCGTACATGGTGTCGAGGGCGCACAAGCCCACGGCGCTCGGAAGGGTGCTGGACGTCGAGGCGCCCGAGGCGGCCATCGTGTTCTGCCGCACCCGCGAGGAGGTCGACCAGCTCACCGAGACCATGAACGGCCGCGGCTACCGCGCCGAGGCCCTGCACGGCGGGATGGGCCAGGAGCAGCGCGACCGCGTGATGGCCCGGCTGCGGAGCGGCACGGCAGACCTGCTGGTCGCCACGGACGTCGCCGCGCGCGGGCTCGACATCGAGCAGCTCACCCACGTGGTCAACTACAACGTCCCCTCGGCTCCGGAGTCCTACGTCCACCGCATCGGCAGGGTCGGGCGCGCGGGCCGCGAGGGCGTGGCCATCACGCTCGCGGAGCCCCGCGAGCACCGCATGCTCAAGACGATCGAGCGGGTCACCAAGAGCAGGATCACGGTCGAGAAGGTCCCCACCGTCGCCGACCTTCGGGCCCGCCGCCTGGAGCTGACGCGCTCCGCCCTGGAGGAGAGCATCCTGGAGGACGACCTGGAGCACTTCCGGGTCGTGGTGGACACCCTCGCCGACGAGTTCGACCTCGTGGAGATCGCGATGGCGGCGGTGAAGCTGGCGCACGAGGCCAGCGGCGCCGCGGCCGACGAGGAGGAGATCCCCGATGTGCCGGTGCGGGCCGAGCGCGAGGGACGTCCGCGCCGCGAGACCGGCGGGCGCGACGAGCGGCGCGGGCGCGGGCCCTCCAGCGGCATGACCCGCATCTTCATCGGCGCGGGCCGCAGCGCCGGAGTCCGGCCGCAGGACCTGGTCGGCGCGATCGCCAACGAGTCACGGCTCAGCGGCAGGGACATCGGGGCGATCGAGATCGCCGACCGCTTCTCGCTCGTCGAGGTCCCCGACTACTCGGCGGACGACGTGATCACCGCCCTGCGCCAGACCACCGTCAAGGGCCGCAAGGTCACGGTCCGCCGCGAGCGCTTCGAGGCCCGGTAGCGGCGCGGGCCGTCAGGCCAGGGCGTTGACGGTGGCTGTGAAGACGGCGGGGAGGCGGTGCGCCGCCGGCACGATCAGGCGGGCCGAGCCCGAACGGCGGCGCGCGGCCAGCAGCGCCCCCGTCAGCAGCCGGTGGCGCAGCGACAGGCGCCGCCACGCACGCTCGTACGCCTCGGGCCGTCCCGCGCGCAGGCACCCGACCAGGGCGCGCGCGGCCAGCAGCCCGAGCGAGACCCCCTCGCCGGTGAGCGCGTCCATGTAGCCGGCCGCGTCGCCGACCAGCAGCACGCGCCCGGCGACGCGCGCGCGTGCGCGCTGCCGAAGCGGCCCGGCGCCGCGCACCGAGGTGGCGGCGGGCCCGTCCAGCCGGGCCAGCAGCGCGGGGAACCCCGCCAGGTGCTCGTCGTAGCTCCGGCGCTCGGAACTCAGCACCGCGACCCCGACCAGTTCCTCTCCCACCGGGGTCACGTACGCCTCGGCGCGCGCCGCCCAGTGCACCTCGACGAAGTCCGTCCAGGGCGCGACGCGGTAGTGCCTGCGGAGCCCGTACCGGCGCGCGGCGCGGGTCGGCAGCTCCAGCCCGAGCAGGCCGCGCAGCGGGGAGTGCAGCCCGTCGGCGGCGACCAGCCAGCGGGCCCGCATCCCGGCCGCCTCGACCGAGTCCGCGTCCTGCCGCACGCCGTCGACCCGGCCGCGGACGACCTTCACGCCCACCTCCGCCGCCCGCTCGGCCAGCGCGGCGTGCAGGGTGGTGCGGCGCACCCCGAGCCCCTGCCCCTCGCGGAACGCCGCCTGCGCGCGGTGCCGCTCGTCGACGTACCTGATCCCGAGCAGCGGCCACCCCTCCACCCGCACGCCGAGGGACCGCAGCGCCGCGACCCCGGTGGGCATGAGACCCTCGCCGCACGCCTTGTCGACCGGGGCCGACCGGGGCTCGACCACCACGGCCTCCATCCCCGCCAGCGTGGCGTGGATGGCCGTCGCCAGGCCCGCCGGCCCGCCGCCGGCGACCAGGACGTCGATCACGCCGTCGCCTCGCGCGCGGGGGCGTCCCCGGGGCGAGGCGCGAGGGTGGCGAGGGCCGTGTCCTCGCAGCGGATGCGCACCACCATCAGCGCGGCGTTGAGCACGGTGAACACCACGGCGGTCACCCACGCGCTGTGCACCAGCGGCAGCGCCGCGCCCTCCACGGCCACCGCCACGTAGTTGGGGTGGCGCAGCCACGCGAAGCGGTACGGCCCGCGCGCGACCAGCGAGAGGCCGGGCACCACGATGACCTCGGTGTTCCACTGCGGGCCGAGCGAGGTGATGCACCACCAGCGCAGGCCCTGGGCCGCGACGACCAGGGCGAGCATCGGCCAACCCAGGGCCGGAACGAAGGGCCGGCCGGCGAGGGCCGCCTCCAGCAGGCATCCGGCGAGCAGGCCGGTGTGCAGGGCGACCATCCAGGGATAGTGGCCGCGCCCGAAGACACGCCCGCCCCGGGCGAGGCTCCAGCGCGCGTTGCGCCGGGCGACCACCAGTTCGGCGAGGCGCTCGGCGCCGACGAGCAGGACGAGCAGCAGGTACCAGGACGACATGCCCTGAAACGATACGGGCCCGATCATCAGGGGGACAGCCGGCAGCGGTGACGACACTCCGCCGCTACCAGCGCAGCAGGACGAGCTCGGAGCAGAATCCGGGCCCCATCGCGATGAGCATCCCCGGCGTCCCCGGTGGCGGCGGGCGAAGGGCCAGCGTGTCGCGCAGGACGTGCAGGACGGACGAGGAGGACAGGTTGCCGATGTCCTCCAGCGAGCGCCAGGTGAGGTCGAGCGCCCCCTCGGGCAGGTCGAGGCTCTCGGCGACGGCGTGCAGGACCTTCGGGCCACCCGGGTGGCACACCCAGGCGGTGACGTCGCGCGTGGTCAGCCCGTGGTCGGCGAGGAAGCCGTTCACGTCGTCGGCCAGATAGGTCCGTACGACCTCCGGGACGCTCGTGTCGAGCACCACGCGGAAACCGGTGTCGGAGACGTCCCAGCCCATCACCGCCTCGGAGTCCGGGTAGAGGTGGCCGCGGGTGGCGACCACGGTGGGGCCGGGTGCGGCCCGCGGGTCCGCGGCACGGCCGTCGCCGACGGCCACCACGGCCGCCGCGCCGTCGCCGAACAGCCCGCTGGCGACGAAGTTGACCGGAGAGGCCTCGGCGCGCTGCAAGGTGAGCGAGCACAGCTCGACCGAGAGCAGCACGGCCACGTGATCCGGCCATCCGCGCAGGTAGTCGTGGAGGCGGGCGATCCCCGCCGCGCCCGCGACGCAGCCGAGCCCGAACACCGGTATCCGCTTGACGTCGGGCCGCAGCCCCAGCCTGCCGGCGAGCCTCGCGTCCACCGACGGCGCGGCGATGCCGGTCACCGATGTGAACATGATCATGTCTACGTCGCCCGGTGTCAGCCCCGCCGCCTCCAGCGCGGCGCCCACCGCCTCGGCGCCCAGGTCCACGGCCGCCTCGATGAAGATCTCGTTGGCCGTCCCGAACCCGTCGAGCTTGGAGTACTGCTCGAGCGGCAGCACCAGGTTGCGGTGGCCGACGCGGGCCGAGGCGTGCAGCCGGTCGAGCAGCCGCCGGTCGGCACCCGGGGGAAGGCAGATGCGGGCGAATGTGTCGGTTATCTCGGCCTGGGGGTAGCGGTTCGGAGGAAGAGCACCGCGGACAGCGGCAATTCGGGTCATATGGATTTCCCGGTTCGCTGGCAGTGGGGACACCTCTGTCTTGCCCACCGCGCCGGTACGCATACCTGGAGTCCCTGGGGGGAGGCCCCATCGTGATCTCGGTGACCCCTGCGGAAGGCGCAGAGGGGTGCACTGCGGGCCGGGCACCCCTCCGCGTACATGCTCGGCTTCGCCGCGCCGATCCTCGGCGCAGGGATCACCTGCGGACGCGGACGTCCGGCAGGCGGGGAGCCGAGCGGGTGTTGACGCGGCAGCCGGCGGCTCCGGGTCACCGAGCGTCGTTCAGACGAAGGCAGGGACTGAACCTCTCCAACGGCCCGGCCACCAGGGCGCCGCGGGGGCACGTCAGGGTCGTCGGCGGGTACATCACGGCACGCCGGCGGTTCCTCGGCCGCGGGGCGGCACTTCCCTCCCGCCACGCCGGGGGATATGCGCTGAGGCCGTCATACGCTCCGGCGCGGCGCTCGGCTGGCATGGACATTTCTCCCGAAGTCCGACTCCCCGAGCTGCTGTTCCGGCGCGGCCACCACGACGAGCCCTGCAGCTGACCCGCTACGGCCTAACCTTGACGGCCCCCCGGCCTCGCCCCCGGTGGCGAGTTCGCCCCGTCGGGACTCCCTAGCGGATTGCGCGGGAAGTGACAACAGCGGCCTGTAGCACCTTGGGAAAGCTGCATAGAATGTTCGTCTATTGCGCCTATATAACGGGGACTCACCATTTCCCGCGTCCGCGCCTCCTGGCGGGGACACAAGGAGGAGTCCATGAAGGTTCTTGCCCGGCGCCTCGGGGCCGGCGCCGCCGCGGCGGTATTGCTGGGCGGGCTGGCGACTCCCGCCCAGGCCGCCGCCTACGACTACCACCCGAGCGACAGCGACTGGTCAGACTGCCCGAAGCTCCCGCCGAACGCCAAGACCGACACGTGGAGCTGCATCTTCATCATCACGGTCGGCGGCACCATGAAGCTCGGGAAGATCCAGCAGGACATCTCCCAGCCGTTGCGGATCACCGTCGCCCAGGGCAAGCTCGACGACGGCAGCGCCGCCGCGGCCTTCGGAAGCGTGAAGGGCGACCGGATGAAGGTCCCGGGTGGCCTGATCGGCAAGCCCTTCGAAGTACCGAAGCTCACCGACGTCTACGTCGAGACCGAGGGGACCGGCAAGGTCGACGCCGGCCCCATCTTCCCGACCAACGTCGGCATCAAGTTCCGCATGATCCACAGCCTGCTCGGCAAGAAGTGCTACATCGGCGGCGACGCGAACCCGATCCTGCTCAACCCCGAGGTCACCTCCCTGGATCTGACCTCCATCGACGGCGTGCCCGTGTTCAAGGTCGCGGCCACCGACACGAAATTCTCCGTTCCCAAGGCCACGGGCTGCGGCCTCAACTGGGGCCTGGTCAACACCGCCGTCAACCTGCGGGCGGGCCTGCCTTCGCCGAGCGGGGCCAACTCGGCGCAGTTCCAGTGGTTCGTCCGGGGCAAGTCCTACACCGAGCTGCCCGGCTTGGCTTCCTGACCGCTGAGCTTCCCTGGCCGGTCGGCGCCGCCACAGGAGCGGCCCGGGAGTGGGCGGCGCGTGCGGCGCCTCCTCCAGCGGCGTCGTCCTGGCCACTCGGAACATGAAGCTCGGGTTCGCGCTGCAACTGGTGACGGTGCGGTGGCTGGGGACGTTCCGTACGCGTCCGGCATAGGAGGAGTGCGGCCGCTCAGCCTGCGCTCCATCACGGGCCCGGCTCGGTCGTCAACCGAGGTCACCGTGATGAGACGTCGGCGCTGTCGCCGGGTGAGAGCCGGCACGCCGCCAGAGGCCCAGGACCACGGCCAGCCCGACGGCCACGAGGAGGGCCGCGACGGCGAAGGTCCAATGCGTTCCGCGAGCCACCTCCGCTGGCGTGGCGGTGCTGACGTCGCTCGCGCCCGCGGCGAAGGCGAAGACGGCTCCCATGACCGACGCGCCGGTCATGAGGCCGAGGTTGCGGGAGAGGTTCAGCGTGCCCGACAGCAGGCCACGTTGGTGCGGGGAGACGTCCTTCATCACCGCGGTGTTGTTGGCCGCCTGGAACAGGGCGTAACCGGCGGTGACGACGACCAAGGGCAGGACGTACCCTATGACCCCGGCAGCCGTGGGCATCAAGGAGAGCGCCACGGCGCCGCCGATGATGCCGGCGAGCCCGACCACCACCATGGTCGCGGCTCCGAAACGATCGGTGGCGCGGCCCGCCGGGACGCCGGTGAGGGCGGACACGGCGGGGCCTGCCGACATCACCAGGCCGACGAAGGCCGGGTCGAGGCCGAGCGCCCAGGCCAGATGGAAGGGCCCTACGACGAGAGTGGTCATCATGACGGTCGAGACCAGGACGCTCGTCGTCAGTCCGGCGGTGAGGACGGGGTCACGGAACATCGACAGGGTGAGCAGCGGGGATGAGACCCGGCGCTCGGTGACGATGAACAGGGCGAGGCCCGCCCCCGAGGCGAGGAGCAACCCGATGGTGAGCGAGCCGAAGGAGTTCCCCCCGACCGTCATGGCCAGCGCGTAGGCCCCCAGTGTGATCGCCAGCAACGCGGTGCCCACGCCGTCGAACCGTCCGCGTACGGAGATCACTGCCGGCGCGGCGCCGGGCAGCATCCTGAAGGTGAGCGTGAGCGCGAGGAGGCCGAGCGGCACGACGGCGAGGAAGATGGCGCGCCAGCCGAAGACCGTGATCAGGACGCCACCGAGGCCGGGCCCCAGCGCCGTGCCGACTGCCGACATCGTTCCGAGCAGCCCCATGACCCTGCCGGTGCGGTCCCTAGGCACCGTCTTGCCGACGATGGCCATGGTCAGCGCCATCATGCACGCGGCACCGGCTCCTTGAAGCGCCCGGGCGACGACCAGGATCGGAAGGTTCGGGGCGAGACCGCCCAGCAGCGTCGCGAGCGTGAACACGGCGATGCCACCGAGCAGAACGCGGCGCCGGCCGACGAGGTCGCCGAGTCGGCCGGCTCCGACGATCAGGGTCGTGACGGCCAGGAGATAGGAGATCACGATCCACTGGACGTCGTTGAAGGCGGCGTCGAAGGCCACAGCGATGGTCGGTAGGGCGACGTTGGCGATGCTGGTGCCGAGCGAGGGCAGAAGCATGGACAGCGACAGCGCGGCGAGCGCCCAGGCCAGGGGCGGACGGGACGCAGGCGGTGCCTGCTCGGGCTCGGCTGCTGCTCTCACGATGACGGCCTCTTCCTGGAGTCGACGGGGCGATGGGATCGCAATGAACCTAGATCCCGCTTCGACCTGGCGGAAGACGCAAAGATAGAAAGCCATTTGTGCACGAAACGCCATGTCGCAGCTGATCCGTGAGATCCTTCGCGCATGGTCCGTCCCGATCTGAACCTGCTGGTCACCCTCAACGTCCTGCTCGAGGAAGGCAGCGTGACGCGTGCGGGTGAACGGCTTGCGCTCAGCCCGTCCGCGATGAGTCGCGCGCTCGCGCGGCTGCGGCGGGCCACGGGCGACCCGCTGCTGGTGCGAGCCGGTCGGGGGCTGGTGCCCACGCCCCGGGCTTTGGAACTGCGCGACCGTGTGCGCGTCCTGGTCCAGGAGGCCGAAGCCGTCCTCCGGCCGGCCGAGAGGCTCGACCTAGCGACGCTGGAGCGGACTTTCGCCTTGCGCAGCAGCGATGGGTTCGTGGAGAGGTTCGGACCCGCGCTGGTGGCGGAGGTCGGCCGCGTTGCGCCTGGCGTGCGACTGCGGTTCCTGCAGAAGACCAGGAAGGACACCGCTCCCCTGCGCGAGGGCATGGTCGACCTCGAGACGGGCGTCATCGAGCACGCTCTGCCTCCCGACGTGCTGAGCGAGCCCTTGTTCACCGACCACTTCATCGGGGTGGTGCGAAGCGAGCACCCGCTGAGCGCCGGAAAAGTGACGGCGGCCCGGTACGCCTCCTCACGGCACGTGCACGTCTCGCGGCGCGGCCTGACGGAGGGGCTGGTGGATGAGGCCCTTCGCGCGACAGGCCACGAGCGGGAGGTCGTCACGGTCGTAGACGGCTTCGGCGCCGCGCTGGCGCTGGCGGAGGCCTCGGACCTGGTCGCCACCGTTCCGGAGCGTCACACCGCTGACCTGCGGCGAGGGATGTGCTCCTTCGAGTTGCCCTTCCACGCTCCCGAGGTGACGGTGTCGTTGATGTGGCACGTCCGGCTCGACGCGGACCCGGCTCACCGATGGTTACGCGACCGCGTGATCGATGTGTCGTCGTCATAGTCGCCCTCGATCGCCCGATCCGGCCGGCAGGTCTCCATCGGCGTCGTCCACAAGACCCTCGCAGATGCCAAGGACTCATGAGCCGATCCGACGACCATCCACATCAGACCGGCCAGTGACGCTAAGTCGGGCTCACCGAGCTCCTGATCGTCACTGGCCGTTCGGTTGCTGCTCAAGGGGCGAAACGGTGATCCGGTGCTCCACACCGGGTGGCCTGGAGCACCGGACGCGATTCTCACTTCAGGCGGATAACGCCCTTGGAGACGGTGATGCTCTTACGCGGAAGGGGCCGCTCTGCCGGGCCCCGCGCCACGGCGCCGGTCGAGATCGTGAACCTGCTTCCGTGGCAGGGACAGTTGATGGTGCCGCCGCTGACGCTCGCGACCGCGCACCCCTGGTGGGTGCATTTCGCGCTGAACGCCCGGAAGACTCCCTTCTTTGGCTGGGTGACGACGTACTTCCCCTTGATGATCTTTCCGCCGCGAAGCGGGATGCTCTTGGTCTTGGCGAGCACCACGCCTGCGGCCTCGCCGGTCGCGTCCTCGCTCGACGCCGTGTCGATCGACGCCCTCGCCGGTCGCACGCCGATCAGGGCAAGTACGGCGGCGAACCCGCCGGTGACGCTCCGGAAGATCACCGTCCGGCGTGTCGTGCCTGTCTCGTCAGCCCGCATGCCAACCTCCGCTCCTGGGGGTAAGGGAGACTTCTCTACCGGAACGTACTGACTGGCGGGGCGGTTCACGAGGTCATCGGCCGAACCCGGCGGGGAGGTTCGGGAGTTCACTCGCCGAATCGGCCGGGGCGGCGAGGAGGTCAATTCCCCCGTACGGAGGCGGGGCCACCCGCGGTCGCCTCCTGCGGGGCCTCCTGCCCCGGGAGCGGGATCCACTTGTGCGACCAGGCGATCACGGCCTCCAGCGCCGGTTCGAGGTCGCGGCCCTTCTCGGTGAGGCAGTACTCGACCTGGACGGGGGAGGCCGGGATGACCCGGCGCTCGATGAGCCCCTCGCTCTCCAGCGTGCGCAGCCGCTGGACCAGCATCGTGTCGCTCAGGCCCGGCACAGAGGCCTTGATCTGCGCGTACCGGACCTGCCCCGTGAATATGGCGCGCAGGATGGCGCCGGACCAGCGGGACCCGATCAGCTCGATCGCGGTGTGGAACCGTACGCAGACGGGGTGTATGTCGTTCATGGACTTCCCCTCGCCTCGTCAGTGGACCGCGCCCTCGCGCAGCGGGCGCAGGATCTCGCTCATGCGGACGAGCTCGTCGAACATGGCCTTGGCCGACGCCGTCATGACCTCGTTCGGAACCACATTTTCCTCGTCGTCGATGAACTGGCGGACAAAGGGGATGGAGACCGCCTCGAAGAGGGGGGTCATCTTGAGCGTGGTGACCACCTGCTTGATCATCTGAGCGGCTCGGGTGCCGGCCGCGACGCCGCCGTAGGTGACCAGCCCGACGGGCTTGTAGTTCCACTCCTTGTGCAGGTAGTCGATGGCGTTCTTCAGCTCGGCGTTGTACCCGTAGTTGTACTCCGGCATGACGAAGACGAAGGCGTCCGCCTCGGTGACCTTGGCGCTCCAGTCACGGGTGTGCTGGTGGGTGTACTGGCCCAGGCGGGGGTGGTTGGGCTCGTTCATGAAGGGCAGGTTGATCTCCGCCAGATCGACCAGCTCGACGTCCGCGAAACCACCGTGCTCCTTCGCCTCCGCCTCGATCCACTGTCCGATCGGCAGCCCCACACGGCCCGGCCGGGTGCTCGCCACGATGATCTCAAGCTTCGCCATGACACATCCTCGCATCTCGCACGGGAGCCCCCGGACGGACGCTCCTCACCACGAGCCACAGCCTACCTCGGAAAACTTAGCGACTCAGTAATTCTTAGTCGCCTGTATCGGCGTGACCCGGACAAGGATCTATGGCCGATCGTCAACGGCGGCGGAGTTCCAGAGGGAGGGAGCGCAGCCAGGGTTCGGACAAGGCCGGTTCCGCTGGGCGATCATTTCTCGTACCTGACCAGTACGGCCCTGTTCGACCAGCGTGACGGCCTCGGCGAGCGAGCACAGGGGCCTGTCGTCGCGGCGGGGTGCGCCGCCGACGGACTCCTGAGTCCATGGCCCGCCGGGTCCTCTTGTCAAGTGATCTCGCGTTGTAGATCACGGGCTCTTCGACGTCAAGCGGAGTTGATGAATCCCCGCCCCCGAGGGGTGGTGGCGCAGCGGGTGCGTAGCCGTTGGTTCTCGGGGGCAAGGAGTGGAGACTCCATACATGAGCCACTTGGAGATCGATGAGAACTTGGTGCGGTCCCTCCTGCACGAGCAGCATCCGGACCTTGCAGGACTGGACCTCCATCTGACGGTTACCGGCTGGGACAACCAACTGTGGCGTCTCGGTGACAAGTTGGCCGTGCGCCTACCGCGCACGGCACGCGCCCCGGGTCTTCTTCGCAAAGAGCATCATTGGCTTCCTGTCCTGGCCCCACGTCTTCCACTCCCGGTACCGACCCCTTTGCGGATCGGTGAACCGTCCGCACGCTTCCCTTGGCCATGGACCGTTGCGACATGGGTTCCCGGCGAACCAGGCGACCGCGCCTCGATCAGGCACGGCTACCAGGCAGCCGACACTCTGGCGGTCTTCCTCAGGGCGCTCCATCTGAATGCGCCCACCGAGGCACCGGCCAATCCGATGCGCGGCGTTCCCCTCAGGACGCTCACCCACGAGTTCGACAAGGCGATCGAAGCCATCGCCTCCAGCGGTGTTGCCGCCGACGTCCGGGGTATCTGGGACGAGGCCGTTTCGGCTCCCTATTGGGAGGGGCCGCCGGTATGGCTTCACGGTGATCTCCATCCTGCGAATGTCGTCGTCTCGGACGGGACACTCTCAGGCGTCATCGACTTCGGTGAACTCTGCGCCGGCGATCCGGCGACAGACCTCGCGGCCGCGTGGCTAATCCTCCCCGCAGGCGCGGCTTCACGGTTCTTCGACGCATACAAGAAGGCGGACGAGGCGATGATCCGGCGCGCACGGGGGTGGGCAGTCCTGCGCGGCGTTTCCCTCATCGGCGTCGGCCAGGCATGGGAACGGGGCCTTCCCGGCGGCCAGCCGACATGGGGACGCGCAGGCCGGGCGGCGCTCGACCGTGTTCTGGCATCCGACTGAGCGTCATGACGTTGGAATCAGTACCTTCAGGCAAGCGGGCCTTCCCGGTCGCGAAGCGGTCGGGGGACACCTGGATACACCGCGACCCCGACCCCGGGGCCCTCATCTGTGTGAAGTTGTGGTGGGTAATTCCGGGTAAGGATGCTGCCCTCGTCGAGCGCGAAAGCGTGGGTGCCGGCAACCACGCATAGAACACTTCTCACGGTCACACGTGGTAGCCCTTCTTCACGTCTTCGACGAACCCGAGGTAGTCCCGCAGCGGCCAGACCTCCTCGAATTCGAGGTACTCCCGCATCGGGAGCCGTCCGAGCGCGGTCCGGTCCAGTTCCTCGGCGTCGGGCGAGTCGACGATCGCGATCAACCGTTTCTTTGCGGCGACCTTCCAAATGCCCACGCAGAATCCGGATTCGATCGACTTCAGGACGTGCTCTGCCTCGTCCACCTCGATGTCCCAGAGTTCATCGAGGGTGACCCGACCCTCATGGTTCCACTTCATCTGGACGTAGAAGAGCATGAATACCCCTTTGCTCGGAGCGTGACGGTTATCGCGACGTCGGACAGATCCGCCTTGCGGCGGAAGGCTCGGCGCCGAACATTTCAGCCGCGAGCATGTACGGCGACTTTCCGTCATGGCCGATGAGGCCGAGCGATGCGCCGACGTCCAGCAGCTTCCGGCGCGTTCCTCGTAGCCATGCCACAGCGCATCGTGCCAGTGGGTGTAACCCTTCGTGACCCCGGAAGTCGAGATCCACTGGACCGATCTGACGCAAGTTTCTCCGCGCCCTGGCCCACCGCACAAGCCACCGAGACCACTTCCGCTCCGATTACGTTATGTCCGGATATATCGCACAGGACGATTCGCTATCGAGGCTTAAAGATCGCTGCACTGATGGACGTGGCGATGAGGCCCACCACGGTTCGCACAGGGGCCCGTCCCCTGCTCGCACCTCGTCACCGGAGGGACCGGCCGGACCTGCGGGTCCGGCC
>NZ_JBFBIK010000153.1:0-15262 GCF_040685555.1 Sphaerisporangium sp. NPDC088356 | reverse complement strand
TCCGATCTGTGGAGCCGGCGATGCGCACGACCACCGGGGCCGTGCGCAGCCGGAACACCGCGTTGTTGGTGAACTTGATCAGCTCGGCGTGGGTGGGATCGAGCCCCGTCTCGGCGCAGACCGCGGCGAGAAGTGAGCGGAGGTTCTCGCGGGTGAGCCCGCCTGAGGGATCTACGGTCGCGATGCTCATGCGATCCGCAGGTCCTTGATCCGCCGGCATAGCTCACGCGCGCCCGAGTCCTGCGGCTGCTCCGCCGCGGCCTCCCTCAGCGGTTCCAAGCGGTCGATCGTCCTGACCGACCTGATCTGCGTCACCAGCGTGACGGCCTCGTGCCCGTGCCCCAGCCCTTCCTCGACCTCGCCCAGCCGGAGCTGCACCGTCGCCAGTCCTATCAACTCGAACACCTTGCTTCGTGCCATGGTCTGATCTCTGTTCCGTACGCTGTTGGAAAGTAGTTCGGCCGCCTTCGAGAGGTGGCCGGGGTGGGTGATCGCGAGGCTCGCGTGCGTCATGCCGCTCGCCGCCTCGATGTCGGCATCCCCGAAGAACCGCACCCAGGCCGGCGCCGCCTGGCGGTCGGCCCGGGCGTACTCGTCACGAGCCCGGCTGATGGACTTCATGGCGAGCCGCTCGTCCCCCAGCAGGGCGTACGCCCAGGCCTCGTTCGCGCAGAGCATGGCGACGGTGAGCTCACAGCTCGCGTCCTGCGCGCAGATTTGGCCGAGCTGGAAGAACCGCAACGCGTCCTCCACGCGGTTCAGGTGCAGGTGGACACGCCCCATCCGGTAGAGGATGTTGGCCGCCAGCGACGGGTCCTTGGCGTGTTTCGCCTGTTCGAGGGCGCGAGCGAGATGCTGCCGCGCGGCGCCGTAGAGGCCGACGTCGAAGGACGTCCACCCCGCCAGGTTGTGCTGGTCGGCGAGCGCGCGGTGGAGGCGGCGCCCGACTCTCTCGGTGCACGTGGCCTGCAGGAGGTGCTGTGACCAGGCGAGCTGGGCCACCACCGCGTCCCGGCAGACGCCGCCACCGTAGCGGTAGTCGAGCGCGCGGAGCGACTGGGTGACGGTCTCGACCTGCTCGACCTCCGCGTCCCCGATGTTGTCGGGGACCGGGGTGTCGACGCGCGCGAGCGGCCGGCGCCACTCGTCCACCGTCGCCACCGCGGCGCCGATGGTGACTTGAGCTGCGTGGGCCAGCAGTCTGCGGACCTGCTCGTCCTCGTCGGCGTCGTCCTGGTAGCCGACGAGCTGTCCCGCCACCCCCTGCGACGCCTCGTCGTAGGCCAGCCCCATGTACCCGCGCGGGACGCCGAGGCCGTCGGCGATGCGCACGAGCACGTCGTACGCCATGACCTGGCGCCCGTTGAGGATCTCGGAGATCTCCGACTGGGACTGGCCCGTCAGCGCGGCGATCCTGCGCTGGGAGACCCCGACGCGCTGGAGGAGCAGGTACACCGTGGCGATGTCGCGCACGGCGAGAGCCTGGCGCATCTGGGGTCGCTCCCAGATGGCGAAGCTGATCGCCTGCTCGCTCGCATGCGTGACGTTCATGCTGACCTTCCGACCGTCAAGTCCGCTGACCGCTCAATTAACCCAGGTCCCACACGGTTCCCGAGGGGATAACGGTCGCACCTATCACCCGGGCAGATCGGTTAGGCCGATCGCCGGTAGACCTGGGATGGGTATCGGTGGCACGTGTTACCACCCCGCGCGAACTTCCCGCACCCTGGAATCCACACCCCGGGGGGATCACCGCGCGCTTCCTCCGTCCGCTCATCGGTCGAGATGTCCAAGGAGTGATCAGCTCATGCGCGCCGAGCAGCCCGTCCCAAAGGAGGCTCTCCAACACACCGGGGTCCTCGCGGAAGACCGTCCACCCGGCGGCGAGCCGCGCGTCCCCGTTCAGGACGCCTTCCGCGTGCTCGTCACGAGGCTGCGGGCGGGCTCCGCCTCACGCTGCGCCCGTGCGGCGGTGCGCGAGGCACTGGCGAGGGCGGGGGTCACCGCGGACGGGATCGGCGACGCCGAGATCATCGTGGCGGAGCTGGCCGCGAACGCCGAGAAGCACGCGTGCGGGCCGTACGAGCTTCGCATCCACTGCCTCAGCGGCATCCCGATGTGGTGCGAGATGGTGGACGGCGGGCAGGAGCTGGGCGAGATCCCCGCCATGCTGGCCTACCTGCACACGGCCGAGGAGATCGACCTCATGCCGTTCGCCGAGAGCGGGCGCGGGCTGTTCCTGGCCCACCGGCTCTCCGGCGGCCACTGCTACTCGTACCCCACCACGATGTCCATGGGCGGCACGGCAGGCAAGGCCGTCGCGTTCGCCCTGCCTGCTCCCTCATGCGGGGGCACCGGCTGACCGGCCGGTTCAGGTCACGGTGAGGGTGGCCGAGGCCGACTGGGCGCCCGAGGAGACCGTGAGCGTGGCCTGCCCGGGACGCACGCCCGTCAGCGCGCCGGCGGCGAGGTCGAGCACCGCGACGACGCCGTGCCGTCGCGAGGCCGCCTTCGCCTCCTCCGCCGTCGCCGCGACGGCGAGTGCCCGGTCACCGCTCCAGGTGACGCTGGCGGGATACCTCAGGGGGAACGTCAGCCCGAACGCCGTCGTGGTTCCCGTGGCCGAGACCCCCTCGGCCCGTCCCACGGCGAGCGTGCCGGGCGCCGACAGCGAGAGCTTGTCGAACAGCGGGTTGACGCGTGCGGTCAGCCAGTCGCGGGTCGCCGGGCTCGGCACGCCCGCCTCCACCCTGCCGGGGGCGGGGTCCACGCCGACCAGCATCCATCCGAAGAACCCGCCCTTGTCCGGCGAGCTGTAGGGGGTCTTGCCCACCGCCGGGGTGGTCACCTCGACGACGCCGTCCGCCCTGCCCACGGCGGCGGTGTGGGCGTGGCCGGTGAACAGCGCGACCGGCTTGCCCGCGCGCTCGCGGAACCCCGACAGCCACTTCTCGAGCAGGTCCGCCTCGAGCGCGTCGGAGAACTGCGAGCTGCCCGCCCCCGACGGGTCGTGCAGGGGATGGTGGAAGGCCACCACCACCGACCGCACAGAACGGTCGCCGGCCGCCTTGTCCAGCTCCCGCTGGAGGCCCGGGATCTGCGACCAGTCGGAGGCCCGCAGACCGCCCAGAGTGGTGTTCAGCAGGATGAAGCGGGTGCCCCTGTGGTCGAAGACCTGGTGGGCCGGCCGCCCGGTGGCGAGGAAGGCGTCCAGGGTCCCGGTCACGGTGGCCCCGGACTCGTGGTTGCCGGGCGTCCAGTGGACGGGGATGCCCGGCGGCACGTTCTCCTTGAGGATCCGCTCGGCGAGCGCGAAGTCAGCCTGCGCCGAGTTGTCCACAAAATCGCCATTTATCAGGATGAAGTCGGGCTTAGCGGCGACAGCCTGCCTCAGCGCGGACGCCGCCTGAAGGGCCGCGAACGAGGATGGCCCGGCCGCCCCGCTCACGTGTAGGTCGGACATGACGGCGAAGCGCCAGCGCCCCGGCGCGACGCTCGCCTGCGTGAGGACGAACGGGTCGGGGGTGACCTCCTCCTCGACCGGCACCTCCTGCCCGACCAGCGCGGTCAGCGCGCCGAACCTCAGCTCCCCCGCGTCCTTGGCGAGGTTGGAGGTCTCGACCACGTAGAGGTTGGTCAGCGTGATCGGCTCGGAGAACCCGGCCGGCAACGTGCCCTCGACCCACTTCCAGCCCGTCCAGTCGACCACGGTGGCGAAGGTGAACGGGACGTTCGTCGTCCCCTGCGAGCGCAGGGTGGCCCGCAGCCAGTGCTTCCTGCCGTCCCCGTACGCCCACAGGCCGAGCCGCCGGGTGCCCTGCGGGAGCACGAGCGGCGAGGGCTTGGCCACGGCGTACGCGGCGGAGGTCCCCGAGGTGCCGCCGAAGTCGTAGGTGAGCGCGAGCGCCTGGTTGCCCGCCGGGGCCCCGGGGCGGTCGGCCCCGCTCACGGCCGCGACGGACGCGGTGGCCTTGGCGGTGGAGACGCCCCAGCTCTCGGACGCCTCGAACTCGGCCAGCGACCGGCGTGCCAGGCCGACGGCGACGGGCAAGCGCGCGACCTTGCCCCGGACCGTCGCGGTGACCACGGTGCCCGCCCCGCCCGCCGCGTCCAGCCCGGTGACCGTCAGCGCCCCGTCGGACCGCGCCTCGACCCGCACCACGGCGGAGTCGTACGACAGGCGGACGTCGCGCGCGGCGACGGGCGCGTCGAAGCCGTCGGCGTCGTACCCGGTGACCCTGACCACGGCGGAGTCGCCGGCCTCCAGGGTCAGGCTCGCGGCGCTGAACCGCGCGGTGGCGAGCGCGCCCAGCACACGCAGCGCCGCGGCGCCGCGTGCCCGTCCCGCCCGTGCGGCCAGCTCGCCCTGCCCGGAGTGCCCGGCACGCAGGACGCCGTCGCGCACCTCGCCGAGCCGGCCCGCGTCCCACCGCACCCGCTTCGCGCCGAGGCCCACCGGGGCGTACGTCTCGTCGTACCCGGCGGCGGAGACGCCGAGGGTGAGGCCGGGGAACACCCGGGGCGCGCCGGTGCGCACGGCGATGCCCTTGAGCGTGCCCGACCCCTTGGCGGCGAACAGGCCGACGCCGCTCGGGATCGGCCGCTCGCCGCCGTCCGAGGGGGTGTTGACCACGCTGACCCGGCCGTCCCCCGGGGTGCGGGCCACCAGGTCGGACGAGCCGCCGCCGTCGAGCATGAACGCCTCGCGGGCGCCGAGCCGCACGAGCAGCTTGGCGGTCTCGTCGAAGGTCAGCCCGGCCGAGAAGTTCGCCGACCCGTCGACCGTCACGAGCAGGAGCCGCCTGCCCTCCTCGCCCCAGCCGATCGCGGTTCGGGGCTTCCGCGCGTCGTTGCCGGTGGACGGCGGGAAGTCGACGGGCTCGCCGTCGCGTACGAGCACCTCGCCACTCCCGAGCGCCGTGCGTAGCCGGGCCGGTGAGTCGGTACGCAGGCCGACGTCCAGCGTGACCGGGTCACCGGCTTTGACGGCGGCCAGCCCGGAGGCGGCGCTTCCCTGGGCCACGACCACCAGGCCGCCGCCGGGCACCGGGGTGGTGGTGACCGTGTCGTTCACGGCGCTGACGCCGCCGCCCGCGACCACCAGCTCGGTGACGGGGCCGGAGTGCGGGATCAGGGCGCGCGAGCCGGGGCCCCACTGGTCGGTGAAGACGGCGATCGCGTTGGCGGGGATGGACGCGGAGTTCAGCGCGGCCACCGGGTGGGCGGTGCCGGCGACCATGACCGTGCCCTCCAGCAGAGCGCTCGCGAGCCGTGCGACCTTGTCCTCACCGACGGCGGCGACCGTGCGCGCGTCGACGGTCGCCTTGCGCAGCTCGCCGTCCCTCACCTCGGGCCCGACGACGGCGTTGGTGTCGTTGATGTCGTAGTAGTCGCCGTTGACGGCGGCCACGGCGGCCCCCGCGTCCGCCGACTGCGAGAGCGGCCGGGTCTCCGTCAGCTTGCCGCCCACCAGGCCGGCGTCCACCGCGGAATTCGACAGGTTGGCGTTGAGTACGTGGGCCCGGGTCCAGCCGTCACGCCCGAGGGTGTCGAACGTCGTCAAGACGATGCCGGGAGCGATCGTGCGGTCGGCGCGATCCGCCTCGACCGACAGGCCGGGGACCGCCGTCTGGTAGCGGGGCGACCCGGTGGCATGCGCGGAGCCTTCGGCGCCGGGCGCGCTCTCCGCCTGCGCCGTCCCCCGGGCGAGGCCGGGAACGACGACGAGGAGCGCCACGGCCAACGCGCGCGTGAACCTGCGCATCGCACCTCCAACTACGAACGGCCCAGCCACGGACGGGCCGGATGATCCGGTCTTGGCGCCATGCCATGACGTGCCGATGACATCGCGGGGAACATCACGATGATCATTCCTGACGGTTCGCCCCGTCCTGACAATGCCTGACAACGGCGGTGAACCACTTCCCGACCTGCGACGTCGTTCGCGAGGTCCCGTTCAGGTCACCGACGCGGGAACTGCACGCTGTCGTGGGCCGGATGTCCTGATCGGGGGAGACGATCCGGAGTATGAGTGCCTCGCAGGCGTCACGCCTGCTCGCCACCGCGACCCTGATGATCGTCCCCGCCCTCCCCGTGTCCTTCCCTGTGTCCCCCGCCACGGCCACAACCGCCCCGCCGTCGCACGCCGCCACCCGCGCCTGCGGCACGCCCGACCTGGCCGTCGCCGCGCCGTACGACACCGTGAACGGCCGGACGCGCGTGGGAACGGTCACGCTCTTCCACGGGACGTCGAAGGAGACGGTGCTCTCGCAGGGCACGCCGGGGGTGGCGGACACGCCCGAGCGCGGCGACTCGTTCAGGTCCTCGGTCGTCGCCGGCGACTTGTTCAGCTCCCGCGGCAGCGGCGATCATGAACACTCTGCGTGAGGGGCTCCACGGCTCCAGTGCAGGCGGCCCGGCCGACCTGCGGGCGAGTTCGTGATCTCGCCCGCGTGAACAGCTGCGGGACAGGCAGGCGGATTACCCACTGTGGCTGAACTCCCGCCGACGCCGAGGCGACCTCTTACGGCACGCCAGGCGAATGTTCGCCGGCAGGAGGACGCCCCGGCGGGGATCAGCTCACTCTGCGCCTGGCGTACAGCGAGGAGGCGAGCAGGACCCCGATGATGGCGAGGACGATCTGGATGATCAGCTCGATCCAGTCGATGCCTCTGGTGTTGGCGACCCCGAGACCGCCGGCGATCGCCGTGCCGATGAGGGCGGCGATGATACCGATCACGATGGTCAGCCAGATCGGGATGTTCTGCCGCCCGGGGATGAGGAGCCGCGCGAGCACGCCGATCACCAGACCGACGATGATCGCGCTGATAATGCCGGTGACATGCATCTTCACCCTCCGTTATTCGGTTGTCATTCGTATTCCCACGAGGGCGGCGATCGATACGTCGATGCAGGTCAGCGGAGGTGAATGTGGTAAATGACGCTTTCCGTTCTGCCGGATATGTAATAGTTCGTCATGACGTGGCCAGTGCCGTCTTCAGGTCCGCGCGCAGCATTCCGGCGTCACGGAAATGCACGGCGGCCATTCCCGCCGACAGCGCGCCGTTGACGTTCACCAGACGGTCGTCGACGAACACGAAGTCCTCCGGCCGGGCGCCGAGCCCCGCCGCGACCGTCAGGTAGATCTCCGCTTCGGGCTTCACAAGGCCCAGGTGACCGCTGTAGAAACGGGCGTTCATGGCCTGGATCCAGGGCAGCCGCTCGATGCCGTCGGCCAGGCAGATCGGGGCGTTCGACAGCAGCGCCACCGGGCAGCCGGAGGCCCTGAGCTCCTCCAGGATCGTCACGGTCTCCTCGTTGACGTGGCTCCAGCTCTGGACGTCGAGCGTGACCAGGCGCTCGACCTCGGCGGCGCTCGCCCGCCGTTCGAGCACCTCCGACCAGTAGGCGCCCGGCGTCAGCGTGCCCCGGTCGAAATCCAGCCGGTGCCGCCAGTAGCCCTGCCAGAAGCGGCCGGGGTCGACGCCGGACGCCTCTGCCAGGCGCCCGCGATCGGCCTCCGGCTGGGCGTGGGACAGCACTTCCCCATAGTCGAACAGCACCCATTTCATGATCGCGATATTACCGAACGTCAGGCCTTGAGAAAGGGCTCCACGTACTCGTTCACGGCGCCACAGCCCAGGTAGTTGCGCACCGTGTGGAAGTCGGCCCAGTCGATGTTGACCTTCTCGTCGCGGGTCACCCCGTCGAAGTGGCTCTTCAGCGCGCCCGGGATGGCGGCGATGTCGTCCTTGTCGGCGATGTTCACCCAGCGGCCCACTCCGCGGGGGCACCTGCCGCGTCCCGCCTGCGGCAGCGGCTGGAGCCGCTCGAAGACGACCCCCCGCATCGCCAGCGGGCTGCCGAGCGTGATGAGCAGCTCGACCGACAGATCAGGGTGCGCCCACAGCGCCTCGTACGCCACCACGCTGCCCAGCGAGTGGGCGATGACCACCTTGGGCTGGTTACGGCGGATCGCGTCGGCGACGGCGTCCCGCGACCGGACCCTTGCGGCGGCGTCGGTGCTCGCGAAGTAGGCCGCCACCTCGGGGCAGAAGTCCTCCGCGAAGCTCTTGGCGTGCGGCCCGAGCCTGAGGAGCAGCCATTCGGCGAGACGGTGGATCACCCCTGTCAGCGTCTCGCCCGCGAGGTTCCCCGCGCCGCCCATCTGCTTCATCCAGTCGGCCAGCACCAGTTGCGAGGCCGAGTCCATCTTGCGCAGGTCGCGCCTGGTCGCCGGGGGCGTCTCCTTGCGGAGCAGGTGGGCGTAGTACGCCACCTCGCTGACGTAGGACTGGCCGGTGTAGGGAGCGCCGCCCGACAGCCCGGCGTGCAGGTAGCGGTCCCACTTGGCCCGCATGGCGTCCGCCGCGCCCCCGGCCGAGCCCGCGGCCTGGAAGTAGCGGTACTTGCCGATGCCGTGAACCCCCACGATCCTCGCCACCGCACGGCCTCCCAGGGTTGCTGACGTACTCGGCTCGGCGGGTACGGCTGACAGCTTGACTCGCGATTCCCGAGAACCTCGGGAACCTCGAAACATGGACACTTTGCCCGAGCCTGACGATCACCACAAGGAGGCGCACGACTACGGCACAAGACAGTCGCCTGTCAGGAAGAGCCACACGTGGGACGGGCTATAAGCCTCACGAACCCACCAGAGCCGAACAAATAGGTTGATCGGTAGTGGGACCCTGCGGCTACCCTGGGAGAATGCCTGGTCCGCTTCACGTCCGCGGCTCGGTCGCCATCCCGGAGGCCGAGCTCAGCTGGCGTTTCTCCCGTTCCTCCGGGCCGGGCGGCCAGGGTGTCAACACCACCGACAGCCGCGTCGAGCTCAGCTTCGACCTCGGGGCCACGACCGCCCTGCCGCAGCCGCTCAAGGACCGCGCGCTGGAGCGGCTGGGCCCGCGGCTCGTCGACGGGGTCATCACGATCACCGCCTCGGAGTACCGCTCCCAGCTCCGCAACCGCGAGGCCGCCAAGGCCCGCCTGACGCACCTGATCGACCAGGCGATCGCTCCCCCGCCGAAGAAGCGCCGGGCGACCAAGCCCTCCCGCCGGGCGGTCGAGAGACGCCTGACGGCCAAGAAGCACCGCTCCGACGTCAAGCGCCTCCGCCGCGGCGACGACAGCTGATCCGCTCCCCCGTCTTGGCCACGGGGGTCAGACGCGGCGGTCCTCCATCTCCCAGATGTGGTCGATCACATGCCAGGCGATTCGCCGCGCGGCGTACCGGGCGGGCCACCCGCCTGGCACGAGCGGCGAACCGCCGGAAGGCTTGCCGAGCACCTCGGCGATCTCGCCGCGCATCGCGGCCCGCGCCGCGTGGTCGCCGAGAGGGAACCGCCGGTGCCGCACCCCGATCTTGCGCGCGTACGACCTCTCGGCCTCCACCACGTGCGCCATCATCTTGTCGCGGTCCCTGCCGCCGCCGCGCGGGCCCTTGCGAAGCTCCTCGGGCGAGCCGGCCGCGACCTCGTCGAACACCTCCCAGGCCGCCCGCACCAGCGCGGTGTCGCGTTCGGCGTCCGCCGCGTCCACCGGCTGCGCGTCGATGGCGGGGATCGCCGAGGGGGCGCCGAAGTCGGTGGACGTGTCACCGGGCGCCCGCTCGACCACGGTGAACGCGTCCGGCTCGAACGGCAGGCCGGCCCGCTCGGCGATCACCCGGTAGCGGGGCACGTACTCCGACAGGGCCTCGATCGCGCCTTCCTCGCCCTTGCCGATGCGGCACCACCCCGGCCAGTCGTACGCGCAGGCGAAGACCTTCTTGGCGCCGATCTCCAGATATATGTCGGTCATGTCGACATACTCCCCAATAAACCTGACAGGACGCGGCAGCTATTCGATGAGATCGATGAGGTCGGCCACGGACTGCACCACGCGGGAGGGGCGGAACGGGTAGCGGTCGATCTGGTCCTTGGTGGTGACCCCGGTGAGCACGAGGATCGTGTGCAGGCCGGCCTCCATGCCGGACACGATGTCGGTGTCCATCCGGTCGCCGATCATCGCGGTGCTCTCGCTGTGGCCGTCTATGGCGTTCAGCGCGCTGCGCATCATCATCGGGTTCGGCTTGCCCACGAAGTACGGCTCGACGCCCGTGGCCTTGGTGATCATCGCGGCGACCGCCCCGCAGGCGGGCAGGGAGCCCTCGTTGGACGGGCCCACCGCGTCGGGGTTGGTCGCGATGAAGCGGCTGCCGGCGTCGATCAGCCGGATGGCACGCGTTATCGCCGTGAAGCTGTAGGTGCGGGTCTCGCCGAGCACGACGTAGTCAGGGTTGGTGTCGGTCAGGATGTATCCCGACTCGTGCAGGGCCGTGGTCAGCCCGGCCTCGCCGATGACGTACGCCGACCCGCCGGGCCGCTGGTCGTCCAGGAACCTCGCCGTGGCCAGCGCCGAGGTCCAGATCGCCTCGGGGGGCACCTCAAGGCCGGCGCCACGCAGCCGCACGGACAGGTCGCGGGGCGTGTAGATGGAGTTGTTGGTCAGCACGAGGAACCGTTTGCCCAGGTCACGTAGCCTGCGGATGAACTCGTCTGCTCCGGGTACAGGGCTTCCCTCGTGGACGAGGACACCGTCCATGTCGGACAGCCAGCACTCGATCGGCTTGCGCTCGTTCACCGTTCCCCCGTGTTCGGCTCCTTGGCTTAGGAAACCAGGATGACAGGTGTACGGCTGACATTTCACCGCCCCGCCTCCCTTACCTCTGGGGGGCCATGGCCTCCAGCGTCTCCTCCGCGCGGCGCAGGGACGCGGCCGGGTCGGCGTCCGGGGAGCTGATCTCCGGGTCGAAGTTGAGGTCGTGGAACAGCTCGGTCGCCCCCGCGGCCGCCAGCACCTCGATGTCCGACCGGATCTCCTCCGGGGATCCGGTCAGCGGCCGCCGGTCGGGCAGGCCGGCCTCGCGCAGCCTGGTGACCCCCCGGATGATGAAGCGCAGCGTGCCGGGATCACGCCCGGCCGCGCGGGCGGCGTCCTTTACAATGTAGATCTGATCGCGGATGCTCGTCAGGTCGGCCCGGCTGGAGCTGATCCAGCCGTCGGCGAGCTGCCCGGCGCGCCGGAGCGCCACCTCGGCGGTCCCCCCGAGCAGCACGGGCGGCGCGGGCCTCGGTTTCGGGTCCTGGTGGGACGGCGGGATCTCGTAGAACTCCCCCTTGTGGGAGATGATCTCCTCGCTCCACAGCCGCCGCAGGACCTGGAGGTACTCGACCGCCCGGCGGCCCCTGTGCTCCATGGGCACACCCGAGGCGACGAACTCCTCCGGAAGCCAGCCGAGGCCAAGACCCGCGTCCAGCCGCCCGCCCGAGACGTCCTGCAGGGTGGCGAGCTGCTTGGCCAGCAGCACCGGGGAGAAGAACGGCATGTTGACCACGGCGAGGCCGAGCCGGATCCGGCTGGTGACGCCCGCGAGGAACGACAGCGTCACGATGGGATCCTGCACGCTGCGGTAGACCGGCCCCATCGGATGGCCGACCGGGTACAGCAGGCGCTGGAAGGTCCAGAGCGAGTCGTAGCCGAGCTCCTCCGCGCGCCGCGCGATGAGGAGCATGTTGGCGGGCGTCGCCCATGAACCCGAGACGGGTACCCCGAAGCCAATCTTCATGACGTCCACCCTATGGCCACGCCCTTAGATTGGACCGGTGACCGTTCGGTGCGGAGAAGTGTCGGCGACCCCCCTGACCGAGCGACTGGCCCTCATCGCGCGAGCCTCGGCGCGAGGCGGAGCGGGAGCCGGGGACACAAGGGTGCTGAAGGACACCGGCGTGACGGTGGTGCGCGCCGGCGACGTCGTGGTGAAGGCCCATCCGCCGGGCACCGACGAGGCGGCCCTGACAGCCCGCCTCCATGCGGCCGGCGCGCTCCCGGGGGTGCTGCTGCCGCCGCTGGACGGGCGGGTGCGGCGCGCCGGGGACCGCCTGGTCACGGTGTGGCCGGCGGGCGAGCCGGTGGACCCGGCCGATCCGGACGCGGCCCCCTGGGAGGCCGCGGCCGAGTTGCTCGCCCGGCTGCACGCCGTGCCCGCGGAGGGCCTCGCCCTGCCCCCGGCCGGTGGACCTGCCAGGCTGCTGGAAGCCGTCGCCCGCCTCGACGGCCTCCTGGACGGCACGGACGGCACCGAGGGCGCGGACGGCACCGGCCGCACGGACGGCGCGGGGACCGACCGGCGGTACGCGGTCCCGGCGGGCGTCATCCGGGAGGCGTACCTGTCCCTTCCCTCCGGTGTGGCCGACACGAGGCCGGGCGCCGGGATGCTCACGCACGGCGACTGGCATCTCGGCCAGATCGTCCGATACCAGGGCGAGTGGCTCCTTATCGACGTCGACGACCTGGGCGCGGGGACCCCGGCGTGGGATCTCGCCCGGCCCGCCGCCTGGTTCGCGACGGGGTTCCTGTCCCCCGATCTGTGGCGGCGGTTCCTTTCGGCCTACCTGGGCGCGGGCGGATCCGCCGTCCCGCACGGCGATCCGTGGCGGGAACTCGACGTGCCGGCCCGCGCGTTGACGATCCAGTTGGCGGCCACGGCGGTGGCGTCGGCGCGCGGCGAGGGCCGTCCTTTGGACGATGTGGAGCAGGACCTCGTCACCTCCTGCGGGAGGATCACCCGCGCCGCCGCGCCGAAGTAAGGTCGTCTCAGCCACTCGAAGGAGACCGACTCGATGCGTTGCCCGAAGTGCCAGGGTTCCATGCGGACCTACGACCGCAACGGTGTCCACATTGAGCAGTGCGACAACTGCCGCGGCATCTTCCTGGACTACGGAGAGCTCGAGACCCTGTCCCGGGTCGAGAGCCAGTGGGCCCAGCAGCAGTACTCCGCCCCGCCGCCGCCCCACGGCGGACCGGCCTGGGGCGCGCCGCACCACGGCGGCCACCGCGGCCACCACCAGCGCAGCTGGGTGGGCATGCTCTTCTCCAGCTAGAGGGCGGTCATGTAGTCGTCAGGCGGCCGGTTGGCGATCAGCTGGCCGTCGAGCGACTGCGAGGCCGGGCGAGGTCAGGCTGGGAAGCCGTCGGGGTCGACCTCGTTGGTCTTGGCGTTGCCGCCCACGACCGGCTGCAGCGTGATGGTCCAGGTGCTGTACTGGATCACGGTGGCGCTGCGGACCGTCCTGAACTTCGGGGCCGCCGGGATTGCGCGAGCGCGATGGGCGGCGCCCGGCCTACTCGACCGGGCGGAAGACCAGCAGGGAGCGGGGGCGTTTGCGGAGGACCACCACTCCCGGGGCGGTGAAGGTCTCGCCGTCCCGCGCCAGCCGCACCTCCGCCTCGGAGCCCGGCGGGGAGGCGACCTGCACGGTGTCCGCGCGCCACTGGAGGTAGTGGCGCGACAGGCCCACCCCGCCGAGGATCGTGCTCGCCATGGCCCGCAGGCGCGGCAGCCGCGAGGCCGCCGTCAGCAACCGGATGTCGAGCACGCCGTCCTCCAGCCGGTCCCTGCGGGTGGGGGCGACACCACGCGACTCGTACGCGCAGTTCCCCGCGAACAGCAGCCAGACCCTGCGCCGCACGCCGTCGACGACCAGCTCGCCGGGACGGCGGTTGTGCATGAGCACGTCGGCCATGGCCAGCACCAGGGCGAGCCATTTCCCGATCTTGCCCTCCCAGTCCTCCCTGCGGTCGACGACCAGGGGGTAGATGCCGAGGCTCGCCGTGTTGAGGAAGACCCGCCCGGCCACCTCGCCGACGTCGACCGCGACCACGTGCCCGGAACGGTACGCGGCGGCGGCCTCCTGGATGGTCTCCAGGCCGAGCGTGCGGGCGAAGTGGTCGAACGTGCCGGCGGGGATGGGCAGCAGCGGGACGCCGTGCTCCAGCGCCGCCTGCGCCCCGCAGTTCATCGTGCCGTCGCCGCCCGCGACGGCGAGCACCCTGGCACGCCCCGCGGCGTCCTGCAGGGCCTTCATCAGGTCGTCGCCCGGCTCGGCCTCGATGACCTCGGCCTTGGGCAGCGCCTTGCGTACGGCGGCGGCCGTGCTCGGGTCGCGCCCCGCCGCGTTGTTGACCACGGCCACCACACCCTCGCCGTCGGGGTCGAGGTCGTACGGCGGCGCGGTCATGGCGACACGCGCCTCGCCGATGACGGTCCGGCCCGGCCAGAGACGCTTGGTGACGATCGCCGCCGCCACGCCGAGCGCCATGCCGGCGAGCACGTCGCCGGGGTAGTGGACGCCCGTGTAGACGCGGGAGAAGCAGACCGCCCCCGCCGTCACGGCGACGGGCACCGCCACCCTCGCCGGCGCCTCCATCGCCACCGCCGTGGCGAACGCCGCGGCGGACGCGGAGTGACCCGACGGGAACGAATGGGAGGACGGGATCCTGCCGAGGCGCGCCAGCGGGAAGTCCACGATGGACGGCCGGGCGCGGGCGAAGGCCTGCTTGCCGAGCAGGTTCACCACGGGGCTCGCCAGGCTGATCGCAAGGAGCCCGCGCGTGGCGGCGCGGCGCATCTGCCTGCGCCCGGTGAACGCCAGGCCGCCCGCGACAGCGGCCCAGAGCAGCGAGTTGTCCGCGGCCCGCGACAGGCGGGGTATCACGTGGTCGAACCCGGGCAGGCGCGCGGCGGCCACCGACCTGAACAGACGCCGGTCGAGCTCGCCGAGCCGCTTCTTGATCTGCATCACACTGTCATCGGCCTTCCGCATGCCTTCGTTAGTGCCCAGGGAAGTCGCGGGCAGTCACCCTCCGTGAAGATCGGCCTGGCACGTTCGCGCATGTCGCCGGGTGATCCCCGGCCCCGGTCGCCGCCATCCCCGCATGCGTCAGGGAAGAGGGCGGCGGCCGGGGAAGCCAAGCTCGCTGCGGTGGTACCAGCCGAGCCCGGTCTCGCCCTCGATCCAGCACAGGCGGACCGAAGCGCCGCCGAGGAAGGAGGGGAAGTCCACGAGCACCGGAGCGATGCCCTTCACCTCGATGCCCTGCTCGCCGAACCAGCTGAGGATGTCGGCGACCCGCGCCTCGAGACCCTTCGCCTCGGGCAGGCCGCCGAGGGGCGACCGCCCGGCGCTGCGGAGATCGTGGGTGAGCTCGGCCAGATCGGCGCGGATGGCGACGACCTCGTCGACCTTGTCCCGTACGAGCGGCATGAGGCTTCGCGCCTCGTCCAGCGTGAAGGTCCTGTCCACACCAGGAACGTTATCCCCCGCGGGGACCGGGCGCGTCGCCGCCGAGCGCGTCGCGGAGCACCTCGTCGACGTCGAGCTCCAGCACCCACGCGTCCGGGCCCCCGCACGCGTGACGCCGGCGCGCGGGGGCGCCCGCG
>NZ_JBFBIK010000152.1:0-15335 GCF_040685555.1 Sphaerisporangium sp. NPDC088356 | reverse complement strand
GCCCCGATCCCGCCACCAGGCTCGCCGGCAGGCCGGCGAGGACGTCCTGCGCCCTGGCCTCGAAACGGGCGCGGAGCGCGGGGGAGAAGCGGTCGCCCAGCTCCAGGTGGTGGGCCAGCAGGGCGCAGAAGGTGCGCACGGCCTTGGGCAGCAGGTCGGGCTCGTTCTCGACCTGCTTGAACACCAGCTCGAAGGCGTCGAAGAAGTGCAGCTGCCGCTCGTCGCCGATCTGGGTCAGCGACGAGGGCACCATGCGCCGGTAGAAGACGCCGGCGAGCGAGATCACCGCGAACGAGCGCGCCTCGCGGTGCAGCCGCCAGATCCAGGGACGGTCCTCGGCGGTGTGCAGGTGGCCGGGGAAGGCGAGCAGGTCGCCGAGCTCGCGCCGGTAGATCCCGGCCCAGGCGTACGGGTAGTCCACCATCGTCTTGGCGCCGGCGGGAAGGATGCGGTCCCTGGGCTTGAGCACCACCCCCCGCCTGGCCTCCGGCGCCCGGTGGACGACCCGCCTGCGCCCCTCCACCTGGACGTGGTCCACCCGGACGAAGTCGCAGCCGAGGCCGTCCATCGCGGCCACCAGGTCGGACAGGTAGCCCGGCGCCAGCCAGTCGTCGCCGTCCATGAAGGTGACATACCGGCCGGAGGCGAGGGACACGCCGGCGTTGCGCGCGTCCGCCAGGCCCGCCGGCGAGACGTTGCGCAGCACGGTCAGGCCCGGCAGGTCGTCGCGGAAGTCCTCGATGATCCGCGGGGTCGCGTCCACCGAGCCGTCGTCGACGACGATGAACTCGAAATCCCGCCGGGCGTTGCGCCGCAGCGAGGTGAGCGCGTCGGCGATGTACGGCTCGGCGTCCCGCACCGGCACCACGACGGACAGCGTGATCACCGGTGCCCCCCCAGCGTGCGTCACTTCGTGAACTCTCCTCTGGTCCTCAGACCCTGAGCGGGTCCTCGGACGGACGGGGTGTGGGTCGTCAGACGGTGACGCGGCGCAGGCGGGCCTTCGGGGCCTCCTCGCCGGGGAACACCCGCTTGACGCCGTCGCCGAGGGCGGACTCGATGATCCGGATGTCCCGCACCAGGTGCTCCAGCCCGCTCGGCTCCAGGGAGGCGGCGTGGTCGGAACCCCACATCGTGCGGTCCAGCGTGATGTGCCGCTCCACGGTCACCGCGCCGAGCGTGACGGCGGCCAGCGAGATCTGCAGGCCGCGCTCGTGCCCGGAGTAGCCCACCGGGACGCCGTACCGGTCCTGGAGGGTCATGATCGTGCGGAGGTTGGCCTCCTCGGGCGGCAGCGGGTAGGTGGAGGTGGCGTGCATCATCACGAGCTTGGAGGTGCCGAGGATCTCGACGGCCTCGTCGATCTCCGCGAGCGTCGACATGCCGGTCGACAGGATGATCGGCTTGCCGGTGGCGGCGAGGCGGCGGAGCAGCTCGTGGTCGGTCACGCCGGCCGAGGCGACCTTGTGCGTAACGACGTTCATGTCCTCCAGGAAGTCGACCGAGGGGATGTCCCACGGGGAGGCGAACCAGTCCAGGCCCCGCTCGGCGCAGTACTTCGCGATCTGGGTGTACTCGTCGCGGCCGAACTCGGTCCGGATCTTGTACTCCATGTAGGTCATCTCGCCCCACGGAGTCTGCCTGATCTGGCCGCGCTGCTCGACCGGCACGCAGATCTCAGGCGTGCGCTTCTGGAACTTCACGGCCTGGCAGCCGGCGTCGGCGGCGACGTCGATGAGCCGGCGCGCGATGTCCAGGTCGCCGTTGTGGTTGATGCCGATCTCACCGATGACGTACACCGGCTGCCCGGGGCCGACCAGCGACTCGCCGATCTGGACCGGGGCGCCCTTGACCCGGAGCGTGGCGCGCGGGCCCGCGGCCGTGGGCTCGGCGTCGATGGGGCGTGAGGCGAGCACGCGGTCGCACAGCTCGCGCACGGCGCCCGCGCCGCCCTGGTGGTCGAGCACGATGCGGGCGGCGGCCCGTACGCGGGGGTGGGCGTCGGGCACGGTGACCGGCCAGCCGACCAGGTCCATGCAGCCGAGGTCGTTCACGTCGTTGCCGACGTAGGCCACGCGTGCGGGGTCCAGGCCCTCGATGCTCAGCCAGTCGCGCAGCGCGGTGTGCTTGGAGGCGAGGCCCTGCAGGACCGGCACGCCGAGCTTGCGGGCGCGGGCGGCCACGACCGGGTTGCGCTCGGTCGACAGGATCAGCAGCTTCACGCCCGACCGCCTGAGCAGGGAGATCCCGAGGCCGTCGGAACGGCTGACGGCGACCGTCTCGCGGCCGTCCTGGTCGACGTACACCAGGTCGTCGGTGTGCACGCCGTCGAAGTCGGTGATCACCGCGTCCACGTCGAGCGGTCCGGGCTGGTCCACGAACGGCGCGAGCGCCCGTACGATCTCCAGGTCCTCGGGGGTGTCGACCTCGATGGCGTGGCGCGAGGGCACGGGCTGGACGGCGACGGTGCCGAAGAACCGGTGCCCGTGCTCCCGCAGTCCGGCGGTGCGGATGGCGTAGAAGGCCCCGGTCTCGCGGTACTCGGGCTCGCGGTCCTGGCGGCGCGGCCGGTGGGCCGGGTCGTGGTTGATCCCGCTCACGCCCCCGTCACGGGCGGCCCACACGAACTCGTGGGTGGCGAGCCCGGAGAAGACGACGTCGGCCGTCCCGTCGAGGACCTTGGCGACCGCGGCGTCCAGGTCGGCGGGGTCGATGAAGGCGCTGGTGCACTGGACGAGCACGACGACCTCGGGGTCGGCGCCGAGCTGGCCGAGGGCGTGCAGCAGGGCCGACTCGCTGGAGGCGGTGGAGCCGCTCAGCTCGGCGGGACGCTGGATCACGCGGGCGCCCGCTGCCCTGGCGGCGGCGGAGATCCCCTCGTGGTCGGTACTGACCACGACCTCGTCGATCAGCTCGGTCCCCGCGCAGGAAGCCACCGCGCGGGCCACCAGGGGCGTGCCGCCCACCTTGGCCAGGTTCTTGAGCGGGACGCCCGCAGAACCTCCACGGGCGGGGACGACGGCCAGGACTCGCAAGGTGACTCCTCGATATGCGGCGTGACGAGCGCTCGTCGCGGCGACACGCTCGTAAGGTGTCACGCACGCTAACCACCGGTGCCATCCCGCGAGGGGAGCCTGAGCTGAACGCCCAGCGTCGCTCCTGTTAACTCTTGGCGAGGCCAACTAGTCGATCATCGGCAGCCGCAGGACGAACCTGGTGCCCTCGGGGACGTCCTCGACGTGCAGCGTCCCGCCGTGCGCGATGGCGACGTCGCGCGCCATGGCGAGCCCGAGGCCGGTGCCGCCCCGGTCCCTGCTGCGCGACTCGTCGAGCCGGGCGAAACGGTGGAAGACGCGTTCCCGGTCCTTCTCGGCGATGCGGTCGCCGTCGTTGGTGACGGCCAGGACGGCGGTGCGGTGCGAGCCGCTCACCTCCACCTTGATCATGCTGGAGGCGTGGCGCCGCGCGTTGTCCAGCAGGTTGCCGATCACCCTGAACAGTTGCGTCCGCACGCCGAGCACGACCACGTCCTGCTGGAAGTCCGTGGTGACCGGCACCTGAGCCGGACGGCGGGCGATCTCCTCGGCCGCCAGCTGCCCGAGGTCGACGCACTCCTGCACGGCCGGACCGCTCGATCCGAGCCTCGCCATGAACAGCAGGTCGGTGATGATCACCTCCACCCGGTCGGTGTCGCGCAGGGCGCCGTCCACCAGGCTCGACAGGTCGGTGTCCTCCGGATGCAGCCGCGCCTCCTCCAGTTGCGCGCGGAGCCCGGCGATCGGGGTGCGCAGCTCGTGGGAGGCGTCGGCGGCGAACCGCCGCTGCTGCTCGACCGAGTGCTCCAGGCGGGCCAGGGTGCTGTTGACCGTCCTCGCCAGGTTGGAGATCTCGTCCTCGCCGGGTGGCTCCTGGACCCGGCGCGACAGGTCGCTCACGGTGATGTGGGCGAGCTCGGCCTGGATGTTGTCGACCGTGCGGAGCCCGCGGTCGGCCCCCTTCCAGGCGATCCAGCCGATCAGGCCGGTCAGCGCCGCTATATGGAGGCCCACGGCCACGTCCAGGATCCGGGTGGACAGCACGGCGGGGGTGCGTTTCGCGGCGTACACGACCGGTGAGCCGGGCTTGGCGTCGGCCAGGGTCGCCGTCACGTGGAAGCAGCCCCTGGAGGTCCGGGGGCACGTCGTGAAGTCGACGAGCCGGTCGGGGATGTCGGGCCGTACGTCGCTGATCGGGGACATCCCGCCGGCCTTGGCCGTCGCGGCCAGCAGGTGACCGCCCGGGCCGACCACCTGGATGACGTCGACGCCGCCGGGACCGGGCGCGATGGGGTTGCGCAGGGTCGTGTTCCGGTACGCCACGACGATCTGGGAGGCGGCCTCCCTGGTCTCACGCCAGATGGACGTGGCGACCGCGCCCCTGATGACCATGTCGGCCGCGAGGCCGAGGGGGATCAGGAAGAGGCCCGCCAGCACGAGGGCGAGAAGGGTGACCTGCCCCCGGATGGATCGAGGCCATACGGCGGCCCATGGGAGGGACATTGGCAAAGGCTACTGGCGGGCATCTCCGCCAAGATCCGCGAGGCGGGAAAGAGGTGCTCAAGGGATGGCAAAGCCGCCGGGTGCGCACGCGGGCGACACGCCGGGGCGGCCTACCGTCCGGCGTGTCGGATCACCGATCCGGTCGCTCGCCTGGTTGTGGGTCTCGCGGTGCCGACCTCTGACCGCTACCGTGGCGTCAGCGATCTTTTAACCCGAAGTGTGGTGTTATGACGCCGAACCTTTGGCGAGCGGGCCTGTCGTTGCCGTTGACGTTACTGCTGCTCGCCGTCCCGGCGGCGGCGCGAGCCATATCTGAGGGACCCCTGGGCGCGACCCCTCTGGAACGTTCCGGGGTCGCGGCGGGCAGGGTGTACTACGTGGACGCCAGGGCGGGCGACGACGACGCGCCGGGCACCTCTCCGGGCAAGGCCTGGCGCTCGCTCGACCGGGCGAGCTCCGCCCGCCTGCGTCCGGGCGACACGCTGCTCCTGCGGCGGGACGGCCGGTGGAAGGGCACGCTGACGCTCAAGGGCAAGGGCACGGACGCCCGGCACATCACGGTCGGCTCGTACGGCAAGGGCGCCCGGCCGAGGATCAGCGGGAGGGACGGCGACTGCGTGGTGGTCGAGGGCTCCTACTGGCGGATCTCCGACCTGCGGGCGAGCGACTGCGGGTGGGGCGGCTTCAGGATCGACGGCCGCCACAACGACCTGTGGGACGTGTACGCCGACCGCAACGTGGCGGGCGTCTGGGTGACGGAACGGGGCGCACACAACGTCATCCGCGACAGCCAGATGATCGGCAACGACCGGATGAGCGTCGACGACAGCGAGCCGGACAACGACTCCGGCGCGTTCGGCGTGCTGCTGAACGGCGACGACAACCGCGTCGTCGGCAACCTCATCGTCGGCAGCTACGCCTCCAGCCAGGACTACGTCTCCGACGGCGCGGCCGTGGAGGTGTACGACGGCGACCGGAACCTCGTCGCGCACAACGTCGCGCGGGACAACGAGACCTTCACCGAGCTCGGCCACAGCCCCGGCGGGACCGCCAAGGAGAATCTCTTCGCCAACAACGTGGTGACGTCGGGGCGGAAGAGGGGATCGTTCCTCATCACCCGCGGCTCCGGTCACGCCGTCGGGCCGGTCACGGGCACGGTGGCGGTCAACAACTCGGTGTACCTCCCGGCGCGCAAGACCATAGGCGTCTCCTGTGCCGACGGCTGCTCCCGGAAGATCCTCGCGCTGCGCAACAACGCCATCAAGGTCGGTGGCAAGGTGGGATTCGAGGACGGCTCGGGAATCGACGACGCGGGCGGCGTCTACGACGGCAGGTCCACCGGCTTCAAGCTCGGGCACCGGTCGATCCACGAGGATCCGGGCTTTCGCAGCCGCCATGACCTGCGGCTACGCCCCGGAGCGCCCGCCATCGGCCAGGGGGTGCCGCTCGGCCCCTCGTGGTACGGCGGCGCGGGGCTGGCGTACGACGCGGCGGGACGGGCCATTCCACGCTCGAAGAACCCGGACGCGGGCGCATATCAATACTGAATTGGATTTATTTCGGACATATCTTCGGAACATCGCCGAAACCTCCATCCAGGACGCTGTGTGGCGTGGTGCAGTAGATGAAAGAAACAGGAGGTCGGCCCGTATACGTGGTTCGGCTGGATATGCAGAGGTGGTGGTGATGGTGCTACGGATCCGCGTTTCGCTTCCCGATCGCCCGGGGGTGCTCGGACAGGTGGCCCGATCCTTCGGGGTGCTCGGTGCGGACATCCTCCAGGTGACGGTCCTGGAGCGGGAGGCCGGCCGGGCGGTGGACGACTTCACCCTGTCATGGCCGGGCGGGTTCGCCGCCGACGAGCTGCGCGAGCGCCTGTCGGTCGTGCCGGGAGTGCGCATCGAGGGCGTGTGGCCCACCAGGGAGGCGCCGGGGACCAGCCCCGACTACGACCTGCTCGGCCACGTGGTGTCCGACTCCGAGCGCGCCTTCGTGACCCTGGTCGACGCGGCGCCCGACCTGGTGAGCGCCGAGTGGGCGGTCGCCGTGGACTCCGACACCGGCGCCGTCGTGCACGGAAGCTGGCAGGCCCCGGGCGTGGACGAGATGCCCGACCTCACGCCCCTGCGTCCTGCCGCGTTCAGCGAGGGGCCGCTGCACCTGCTGAGCCTGCCGATGAAGAGCGCCGGCCTGCACCTGGTGGTGGCGCGCACGGAAGGCCCGGCCTTCCACCAGGTGGAGCTGGACAAGGTGGTACGGGTGGTGGAGATCGTGTCCCAGCTCGCGCGCCCGGCGGTCGACCGCACGGTCGCCTAGCGGCGGGGCGGGTCGATCCGGTTGCCCTCGATGGTGAACAGCATGAGCCTGCTGAGGTCCACGGCCACGCGGCCGTGTTCCCCGGCGCGCCAGACCGGCCGCGAGCCCAGGCGCACGACGAGGTCGGCCCGGCGGTGGGTGCCGCTGCCGGGCGCCGCGGGGGAGAAGTACTCGGGGGCCTGCTCCTCCCCGCCGGAGATGAGGCGCCGCATCATCGAGCGCACCTTGCCGGTCGTGCCGTTGGCGGCGTGCCCGTTGCCGTTGGCGTGCCCGTTGGCGGCGGGGCTCGGCTCCGGCTCGGGGGCGGGCACCACGGGGATGCCGACCTCCAGGTAGGCGAGCCATTCGTGCCCGTGGTACTCCAGCGTCCTGACCCTGCCGGTGAAGTGCGGGCCGTCGACGCCTTCGGGGATGGGGGTCAGCCCGTCGGGGCGGATGCCGACGATGATCTGGCTGCCGGTGTGCTGCGATACGGCGTAGGCCCGGGGATCGGTCCAGGGCATCGTGATCTGGTGGAGCCCGAAGTCCAGCATGATGTACTGGTTCTGCGGGGTCTTGACCGTCGCCGACAGCAGGTTGATCTGCTGTGAGCTGAGGAAGGCCGCCACGAACGCCGTCGCGGGGTCGTTGTAGATCTGCCCGGGGGTGCCGACGTCCTGCAGGACGCCGCGGTTCATGATGGCGATGCGGTCGGCCAGGGTGAGGGCCTCCACCTGGTCGTGCGTGACGTAGATCGTCGTCACGCCGAGCGCCCGCACCAGTGACGAGATCTCCATGCGTAACTCGGTGCGCATGCCGGCGTCGAGGTTCGACAGCGGCTCGTCCATGAGGAACAGCGACGGCTGCCTGACGATGGCCCTGCCCATCGCGACGCGTTGGCGCTGGCCGCCCGAGAGCGTTCCAGGGCGACGGTCCAGCGTCTCGTCGATGTGGAGCGCCTTGGAGAGCTCGGTCACCCGTTCCCTGACCATGGCGGGATCGGCCTTGGCGATCTCCAGCGGGAACGAGATGTTGCCCCGGACGGTGCGGTGGGGGTAGAGGGCGCCGTTCTGGAAGACCATCGCGACATCGCGGTCACGGGGGGCCAGGTCATTGGCTATCCGCCCGTCGAGGTACAGATCCCCCGAAGTGATCTCCTCAAGCCCTGCGATCATCCGCAGCAGCGTGGACTTGCCGCATCCGGATGGACCAAGCAGGACGAGCAGTTCGCCCTCTTCCGCGCGCAGGCTCATGCGATCGACCGCGAGATGCCCCCCGGGGTACACCTTTGTCACGCTGTCGAGAACGACGGTACTCATCGTCACTCGTTCCTCCCGGGCATCGAAACCCGGATCCCAGCCGTCATTGTGATTGATGAGGTAGTACATCGCGTCGTGGGCCACTGTGTCCATACATGAGGTGAGAAATCGCTCATCTGCCGGTTACTTGACCGTTGCCTGTCTGTAGAGGTCAGGACAGATAGGAAGGACGGCGCCGCCGGGGGTGCCCGGTGGAGGGGCGCCGGAGGCGCGGACGCGGGCCGGCGCGCTGGTCCGCGCCGGTAATGCGGATGTAATGACAGACGTGTCACAATTTGCAGAAAGTTTCCGAAAGGTCTTTCATGTCTGTTCACGTGGCTGTTACGTTCCGCGTACCCCGGTGATGCCGTCTGCCCTCGGGGACGCGGACGGGATCGGCCGATCCTCTGGGCAATGAAGCTGAGCAAGGAGTGCACAACATGCGGCGAGGCATCTCGGTCGCGGCGACAGCCGCGGCGCTCGCGCTGGCGGTCTCCGCCTGTGGCGGCGAGGACACCACCAATCAGTCGGCCGCTCCGGCCACGAGCGCCGGCGCCGCTGACGTCTCCGGCGAGGTGACGTGGTGGGACACCTCTGACGCCACCAACGAGGGTCCCGTGTTCCAGGAGCTGATCAAGGACTTCCAGGCGAAGTACCCGAAGATCAAGGTCAACTACGTCAACGTCCCCTTCGCCGACGCGCAGAACAAGTTCAAGACCGCCGCGCAGAGCGGCGCCGGCGCGCCGGACGTGCTCCGCGCCGACGTCGGCTGGGTGGCCGAGTTCGCCTCCCTGGGCTACCTCGCACCTCTCGAGGGCACCCCGGCCCTCGACCAGCCCGCGGACTTCCTCCCGAGCCCGGCGGGCAGCGGCAAGTACAACGGCAAGACGTACGGCATCCCGCAGGTCACCGACACGCTCGGCCTGCTGTACAACAAGGAGCTGCTGAAGAAGGCCGGCCACGACGCCCCGCCGAAGACCTTCGCCGAGCTCAAGCAGTTCGCGAAGGACGTCAAGTCCAAGGCCGGGGCCGACGGCCTGGCGCTGAACGTCGACGCCTACTTCCTGCTGCCGTTCATCTACGGCGAGGGCGGCGACCTGCTCGACGTCAACACCAAGAAGATCACCGTCGCCTCGCAGCAGTCCGTGGCGGGCCTGAAGGTGGTCGAGGACCTGATCAAGTCCGGCGCCGCGTCCAAGCCGGCGATCCAGGACAGCTACACCAACGCCGAGACCGCCTTCAAGGAGGGCAAGGCCGCGATGATCTTCAACGGCCCGTGGTCGAACACCGACAACCTCGGCGGCAAGGTGTTCAAGGACAAGCCCGACAACTTCGGCATCGCCCCGGTCCCGGCCGGCTCGGTCAAGGCGGGCGCCCCGACCGGCGGCCACGACTACACCGTGTACGCGGGCTCCAAGAACCTCGACGCGTCCTACCTGTTCGTAAAGTTCATGGACTCCGCCGAGAGCCAGGCCAAGATCGCCGGCAAGCTCGGCCTGCTGCCGACCCGCCAGTCGGCCTACAGCATGCCCGAGGCGCAGGCCAACGAGATGATCGGCCGCTGGAAGGAGCCCATGACCGCCGCCGTCGAGCGCCCGTGGATCCCCGAGGCCGGCCAGCTCTTCCAGCCGCTCGTGGAGGGCTACCAGAAGCTCGCCACCGGTGGCACCACCAGCGAGCAGATGGCCCAGGACGTGGCCAAGGCCTATCAGGGCCTGCTCAAGGGCTGGAGCCTGTGACCGATGACGACCCAGGTCGTTGACGGAACGGCCGCGGGCGCGTCCGCCCGCGGCCGTGCCCGCCGCCCGAGGCCGGGCGGGAGGACGGGCAGGTTCCTCGCCAGGCACTGGTACGCCTGGGCCATGTGCGCCCCGGTCGTCATCGTGACGCTCGTGCTGATCGGGTACCCGCTGGTGCGCGGCGTCTACCTGTCGCTCACCGACGCGACCGAGGCCAACATGGGCCGCACGATCGGGATGAACACCATCCCCTCGACGTACGAGTTCGTCGGGCTGTCCAACTACGCCGACATCGTGACCTCCAGCGAGTTCCTGTCCCGGCTCCTGTGGACGGTCATCTGGACCGTCGTCTGCGTCGCCCTGCACTACGGCATCGGGCTCGGCCTCGCGCTGCTGCTCAACCGGCCGCTGCGGTTCAGGTCGGTCTACCGCATGATGCTCGTGCTCCCGTGGGCCGTGCCGGCGTTCGTCTCGGCGTTCATCTGGCGGTACCTGCTGAACGGCGAGTTCGGCGTCGTCAACGCGATGCTGCGGGCCGCGGGCTTCGGCGGCCTCGACTGGCTGGACGACCCGTTCTGGGCCAAGGTCTCGGTGATCACCGTGAACGTCTGGCTCGGCGTGCCGTTCATGATGCTCGCGCTGCTCGGCGGCCTGCAGTCCATCCCGCGCGAGCTGTACGAGGCGGCCGAGGTCGACGGCGCCACGCCGTGGCAGCGTTTCAGGAACATCACCCTGCCCGGGCTGCGGCCGGTGTCCAGCACGGTGGTCCTGCTCGGCACCATCTGGACCTTCAACCAGTTCCCGGTCATCTACCTGGTCACGAAGGGCGGGCCAGGCGGGTCCAGCGAGATCCTCGTGACCTACGCCTACCGGCAGGCCTTCGAAGGCATCAGGAACTATTCGGGATCGGCCGCGTGGGGTGTGCTCATCCTCGCGCTCCTCGTCGTCATGGCCGTGGTCTACCGCCGCGCGCTGCGCCGGCAGGGGGAGGCGTGGTGAGCACCGTCGGGCACGCCCGGGCGTCGCGCCGCGGAGGACGTTCCTCACGCGGAGCCGGCGCGTCCATCGCCCTGCACCTCACGTTGATCGTGGCCAGCGTGATCGCGGTCTTCCCGGTCGCCTGGCTGGTTTTGACCTCGCTCAAGCCGAGGGACGCCTGGCAGTCCACCACGGTGGAGCTCTTCAACCACCCGAGCCTGGACAACTACACCCAGGTGCTCGGCCAGACGGCGTTCCCGCGCTGGCTGTTCAACTCGCTGCTCGTGGCCGCCCTGACGACCGTGCTCGGCGTGGTGCTGTCGGCGACCACCGGCTACGCGGTCAGCCGCTTCCGCTTCCCGGGGTTCCGGTCGATCATGTGGATGCTGCTGATCACGCAGATGTTCCCGGTGGCGATCCTCATCGTGCCCATCTACAACCTCATGGCCGGGCTGGGGCTCATCAACCAGTTCCCCGGCCTGGTGATCGCCTACCTGACCTCGACGATCCCCTTCTGCGCCTGGATGATGAAGGGCTACTTCGACACGGTCCCCGTCGAGATCGACGAGGCGGGACGGGTCGACGGGCTCACCCCCTTCGGCACCTTCTGGCGGCTGATCCTGCCGCTGTCCAAGCCCGGGCTCGCCGTCGCGGCGTTCTACTCCTTCATCACCGCCTGGGCGGAGGTCGCGTACGCGACCGCGTTCATGACCGGCGACGACAAGTACACCCTGGCCGTCGGCATCGGGCAGTTCGTCGGCCAGCACAAGGCCGAGTGGGGCCTGCTCACCGCGTCCTCCGTGCTGATCGCGGTGCCGGCGGCGGTGGTCTTCCTGCTCGTCCAGCGCAACCTCGTAACCGGCCTGACGGCCGGCGCCACGAAGTCCTGACACCACCGTGGTATCAGAACCTGATATTTCGGAGAATCGGGGGATCCCAATGACCGACGTGGTCCGTGAAGCCCGTCCCGTCGAGACCGGCACCCGCTGGTGGCGGGACGCGGTGATCTACCAGGTCTACGTGCGCAGCTTCGCCGACGGCAACGGCGACGGCGTCGGCGACCTGCTCGGGGTCCGCAGCCGGCTGGACTACCTGGCCGGGCTGGGCGTGGACGCCATCTGGCTCACGCCCTTCTACACCTCGCCGATGGCCGACTTCGGCTACGACGTCGCCGACTACCGGGACGTAGACCCGATCTTCGGCACGCTGGCGGACGCCAAAGCGCTGATCGAGGACGCGCACCGGTACGGGATGAAGATCATCACCGACGTGGTGCCGAACCACACCTCCGACCGGCACGCCTGGTTCGAGGCGGCCGTGCAGGCGGGCCCCGGCAGCCCCGAGCGCGAGCGGTACGTCTTTCGCGCGGGACGGGGCGAGGCCGGGGAACTGCCGCCCAACGACTGGGAGTCGGTGTTCGGCGGCCCCGCGTGGACGCGCCTGCCAGGCGGCGAGTGGTACCTCCACCTGTTCGCCCCCGAGCAGCCCGACCTGAACTGGGAGAACCCCGAGGTCCACGCGGAGTTCGAGGCGATCCTGCGCTTCTGGCTCGACCTCGGCGTGGACGGCTTCCGCATCGACGTCGCCCACGGCATGGTCAAGGCCGAGGGGCTTCCCGACATCGGTTCCAGCGGCCAGATCGAGATGCTGGGCACCACGATCCTGCCCTACTTCGACCAGGACGGCGTCCACGAGATCCACCGGACCTGGCGCCGCCTGCTGGACTCCTACGACGGCGAGCGCATCGGCGTCGCCGAGGCCTGGGCGCCGTCGCAGGAGCGCCTCGCCCGGTACGTACGGCCCGACGAACTGCACCAGGCCTTCAACTTCCACTTCCTGAAGACGCCGTGGGACGCCGAGATGCTGCGCGGAGTGATCGACGAGTCGCTCGCCACCGTCGGTCCCGTCGGCGCGCCGACGACGTGGGTGCTGTCCAACCACGACGTCAAGCGGCACGTGACGCGGTACGGCGACGGTGAGCTCGGCCTGCGCCGGGCCCGCGCGGCGGCCCTGCTGATGCTGGCCCTGCCCGGCTCCGCCTACGTCTACCAGGGCGAGGAGCTCGGCCTGCCCGAGGTGCTCGATCTGCCCGAGGAGGTCTGCCAGGACCCGCAGCGGCTGCGGGCCCCCGAGGACGGCCGCGACGGCTGCCGCGTCCCGATCCCGTGGGCCCACTCCGAGCCGCCCTTCGGGTTCAGCCCGCCGGGGATCGAGGAGACCTGGCTGCCGGTCCCCGCCACCTGGGGTGCGCTCAGCGTGGAGTCCCAGCTCGGCGATCCCGGCTCGACGCTGTCGCTGTACCGCACGGCGCTGCGGTTGCGGCGCGAGCACCCGGCGCTCGGCGACGGCTCGATGGAGTGGATGGAGTCTCCCGCCGAGACGCTGATCTTCGCCCGTGGCGGCACGTTCGCCTGCACGGTGAACACCTCCGCCGAGCCGGTCGAGCTGCCCCGGCCGGGCACCCTCCTCATCTCCAGCGCCCCCGTGGCCGGAGAGGGCGACGTCGTACGGCTGGCGCCGGATTCCGCCGCATGGTGGGCGCTCGGTGATGCGTAAAGTAGCGGCCATGAACGGTAACGCCCGGCTGTCCGACATCGCAGCCCAGGCGGGCGTGAGCGAGGCCACGGTCAGCCGCGTGCTGAACGGCAAGTCCGGCGTGTCCGCCAGTACGCGCCAGCTCGTTCTGACGGCGCTCGACCTCATGGGGTACGAGCGCCCGCAGCGGCTGCGCCAGCGCAGCAACGGCCTGATCGGCCTGGTCACCCCCGAGCTGGACAACCCGATCTTCCCGGCGTTCGCCCAGGCGATCGAGAAGTCGCTGACCCAGCACGGCTACACGCCCGTGCTCTGCACGCAGAGCCCGGGCGGCGCCCCCGAGGACGAGTTCACCGAGCTGCTGCTGGAGCGCGACGTCAGCGGCATCATCTTCGTCTCGGGCCTGCACGCCGACACCACAGCCCGCATGGATCGTTACACCAGGCTCACCGACCGGGGGCTGCCGATCGTGCTGGTCGACGGCTACAGCGAGCACATCGAGGCGCCGTTCATCTCGCCGGACGACCGGCTGGCGTCCCGCCTGGCCGTCCAGCACCTGGTCGACCTCGGGCACGAGCGCATCGGCCTCGCGCTCGGCCAGCGGCGCTTCGTACCGGTCATCCGCAAGATCGAGGGCTTCACGCAGGCGATGTCGCAGCTGCTCGGCGTCTCGGGCTGCGACGAGCTGATCCAGCACTCGCTGTTCTCTGTGGAGGGCGGGCAGGCCGCGGCCGGGGCGCTGATCGAGCGCGGCTGCACGGGCATCGTCTGCGCGAGCGACCTGATGGCGCTCGGCGCGATCAGGGCCGCGCGCGAGCGGGGCCTGTCGGTGCCGGGCGACATCTCGGTCGTCGGCTTCGACGACTCCCCGCTGATCGCCTTCACCGACCCGCCCCTCACCACCGTGCGCAAGCCCATCGGCGCGATGGCCTCGGCGGCGGTCCAGACGCTGCTGGAGGAGATCAACGGGGCGGCGCCCAAGAACATCGAGCTGGTCTTCCAGCCCGAGCTCGTCGTCCGCGGCTCCACCGGCTCCGGCCCCCTCGTCAACCGCTGATCCCGGAGTGAACATGAGCCCCGGCCCGCTGTACGACGTCGTGGTGGTCGGGGGCGCCGGTGTCGACACCACCGTGTACGTGCCCGAGCTGCCGCTGCCGTACGCCGACACCTACGGCGTGCCGCCGGTGATCGACCGCATCGGCAACACCGGAAGCGGGGTCCTCCTCGGCTGCCACGCCCTCGGCCTGCGGGCCAGGCTTATCGACCTGATCGGCGACGATCCCCAGGGCGCGCTCATCCGCGAGCACCTCGCCGCCCGCGGCGCCGACTTCGGGTGGGAGATCGTGCCCGAGGGCACCAGGCGCAGCGTGCTGCTGGTCGGCCCCGACGGGCGGCGGCTCTCGCTCTACGACCCGCGCGCCGCCGCCGGGCAGCGCCTGCCCCGCGACCTCTACCTCCCCGCGATCAGCCGGGCGCGGCACGTCCACGTGTCCATCACCGACTTCTCCCGCCACCTGTACCCCGAGCTGCTGGAGCTGGGGGTCCCGGTCTCGACCGACCTGCACGACTGGGACGGGGTGAACGACTACCACGGGGACTTCGCCTACTCCTCCGACGTGGTCTTCCTGTCGGCGGCCAAGCTCCCCGACCCGGCCCCGGTGATGCGCGGCATCCTTACTCGTGGCCGTGCGTCCCTGGTCGTCTGCACGGCCGGCGCCTCCGGGGCGTACCTGCTCGGCGACGCGTCCGGCGAGGTCGCGCACTTCCCGGCCGCCCCGATTCCCGGCCCGGTGGTCGACAGCAACGGAGCGGGCGACGCGTTCGTGTCGGGGTTCCTCTACGGCCGGCTGCGCGGCCTGCCGCCGGAGGAGTGCGTGCGCCTCGGCGCCGTCGCCGGCGCGCACGCCTGCACCGCCGAGGGCACCCATGAGAGCCCGATCGACGAGGAGACC
>NZ_JBFBIK010000151.1:0-15514 GCF_040685555.1 Sphaerisporangium sp. NPDC088356 | reverse complement strand
CGGAAGGATTTTCCTTCCGCCCCTGCGGCGTTTCCCGCCCGTCGCGGGTGGCTCAGGCCCTTTGCGGCACGTTCTCCCGCGCCTCGGTGGCGCGCTCGGACTCCTCGAACCGGGTGATGGCGCTCGGCAGGAACTTGGCGAAGACGAGCCAGCCGACGGTCAGCGCGATGATGCAGAAGAACATGGCGGGACGCAGGCCGAGCCAGTCGCCCGCCAGGCCGCCGACGATGCCGCCGACGCCGATCGCGCCGAAGGCGAGGAACCGGTACGTCGCCGAAACCCGGGCCAGCATGCCATCGGGGGTGGCGCGCTGACGCAGCGAGATGCCGTAGATGTTGAACACCGTCATGCCGACGCCGTAGATGATGAAGGACAGCGTGGTCAGGGCGATCAGCACGGCCTGCGACCCGGCGGCGAAGGGGATGATGACCGGGGCGATGGAGGCCACGCCCATGCCGAGGATCAGCACCCGGGTCACGCCAAGCTTGTCGCCGATGAGCCGGGCCACGGCCGACCCCGCGAGCACGCCGATCGCGCCGAGGGACATGGTGAGGCCGACGAGCTGGGGCGAGAATCCCAGCATCCGGATGCCGTACAGCAGGTAGAGGGTGAGCACAGCCTGCTCGAAGAGGTTGAACCAGGCGCCCTGGAGGGTCAGCACGCGCAGCAGGGGCATCTTGGCGGTGAACTTCATGCCCTCGGCGATCCGCTTCAGCATGCCCTCGCCGCCGCGCGCCGGCCCCGGCACGTGCTTCTCGCGGGTCCGGATGGTCAGCACGCCGATCGCGGCGAGCACGTACGCGATGACGGCCGACACCATGGCGGTGGACCCGCCGAACGCGCCGATCAGCAACCCGCCGAGGCCGGGGGCGCCCACCATGGCAAGCGAGAACGCGACTTCCAGCCGGCTGTTCGCCTGGACGAGCTGCTCGCCGCGCACAAGGTTCGGGATGTAGGCCTGGTAGGCGACGTCCGAGAAGGCGATCAGCGACCCCATGCCGAACGCCACGAAGAACAGCACGGAGACGTGCACGATGCCGAGCGAGGTGGCCAGGGGGAGGGTGGCGGCGAGTATCGCGTTGCCGACGTAGGCGGCGATCAGGGCGGGCCTGCGCTGGCGCCTGTCCAGCCACGCGCCGGCGAAGAGGGTGACAACGAACACGGGGAAGAACTGGGCGGCGCTCAGCAGGCCGACCTGCGTCGGGGTGGCGGCGAATGTGATGACCGCCATGAGCGGCAGAATTACCGCGAGGCTTTTCGACGCGAACTGCGCGACTATCTGGGAGAGCAGGAATTTCGTGAAGTCCTGGTTTATGAATAGCCGGGACGCCCGGCTTTCTCGTGGCGGGACCGTGGAATTGGCGTGGCTTTCCGGTGCGTGCAGCATGGAGACGGTCATGAATGAGTTCCTTTAGAATCGTGGCGGCCGACCCTATGGGTTCTCATCGGCCCCGAAGTTCCTGGTAGGAACAACTCTCCGCTTTTCACGATTCTCGGAACAGAACAATCGGGTTCAGCAAGCTGCAAGGCCCTGACAGCTTCCTGCCAGCCGCCGGGACGCGGGAACCCCGCGGCCGCGCGCGTGAGTCCTCCGGCACGCCCCTGAACGCGAAGAAGTCCCATGGCCACCCCGGCCATGGGACTTCTTCACTTCACGCGGTTCCCCGCGTCGTCAGCGCCGCACGGGACGCACAGCGGGTGTCAGCAGAACGGATCCCACAGGTCGCGCGCCAGCGCCTTGGCGACCGCCGGGGACGACTCGCCCCAGCGGGCCACCATGCCCGCGTTGTACGCGCGCACGTCGTCGCCGCGGTCGGCGAGCACGCTGTCGCGCGACAGGTCCAGCATCCACAGCGGGCGCAGCTCCGCGCCGCGCAGCACCTTGGCCTCCGCGGCCTCGATGCCGGCGTGCAGCCAGCGCATGCCGTTCTCGCGGGCGATGATCACGGGGATGTAGTACACGAGGTTGAAGTACTCCGCCGCCCCGGCGAGCCGGTCGTAGTCGAACCCCGCCGCGCGCAGGTACAGGGTGTCGCCCCACATGTAGTAGAGGCAGTACCCGACGGGGTCCTCTCCCGGGCGGCGCAGCAGCAGCACGCGGGCGTCCGCGCCCAGCGCCTCGGACTGGATGCGGATGGACTCCGCGAGGTCCTCGACGTCGGCGTCGTGGCCGTACCGGCGCTCGGTGCATGCCAGCAGGTGGGCGGCCTGCAGGTAGCACTCGCCGAGCGTGGTGTGGACGATCTCGTAGCCGACCTCCAGGAAGTTCCTGCGGTCCCTGCGGATCATGCCGGCCCGCCGCTTGGACGGCAGCGAGCCTAGCCACTCGTCCCAGCCGCCGTCCTCGGGCAGGGGGATCCAGGCGTCCGGCTGAAGCGCCACCGGCATGGCCTGCACTCCGGCGGCGCGCAGCGCGACGACGTCCGGCGTGGACAGGAACATCGCGACGGTGGGGACGGTGCCCGCGCCGCGGCCGTTGGAGGCGCCGGCCGGGCCGAGGCCCTCGGCGCCCACGGCGGCCAGCTCGCCGGCGAGGTCTTCCAGGCTGCCGAGGAGTTCCTTGGCGGCCTGCTCGCGCGTGATGCCGGGCGAGGCGAGGATGCTCGCCTGGTATCCCCGGTGTGCGCCGACGAGCAGCCCGCTCGGGCCGGGCGACGGCAGCCCGGCCTCGCCGAGGATGCGGTCCCACTGGTAGAAGGGGTTGCCGATCGAGCGCACGGCCGTCACGGGCACGGCGACCGTTCCGGCGCCCGGCGCCTCCAGGTGCAGGCCGCCGGTGGTGATGCCTCTGTCCCCCGCGCAGAAGCGCAGCCAGTTGACCGATGAGTAGAAGTGGTCCCGGGCGAGCGCGTCCCAGCCGGCGGGGTCCATTCCGCCCGTCACGCCGGCGAAGGCCGGGACCGGGATGTCGCTCACGTACGGCTCCCGGCGTCCGCGAGCACCCGGTCGGTCTCGCCCTCGTCCTCGGCGGGGGTCGCGTCCGCCACGCTGATCGTCACCGTGGCGGTGTACTTCTCGGCGAGGCCGTCCGCCGGCGCGTCCAGGGGGGCGTCGAAGATGACGGAGACCGACCGCGCCTCGGAGTCGGTCTGCGGGCCGAGGACGGCGCCCGGCCGCTGGGTGACCAGGACGGCGTGGGCGCGCGGGGGCGCGTCGGCGGCGGCCGGCTCGAAGACCGGCCAGTTGTTGTCGACCGAAACCCAGGACGCCGGGACACCGGTGCTCGTCACGTCGAGCAGGCTGCCGTAGGCGTGCTCCAGGTAGACCTGGTACGCCCGGCGGCGGGGGGCCGGGTAGGAGGTGGGCTCGCCGAGGGCGAGGTCGATCATGACGGGCTCCAGCGGCTGCCCGGTGGCGAGGTGCCAGAGGAAGGTGATGCCGTCGCCCGGCAGGCGCGTGGCCACCTCCATCAGCACCGCGCGCCCCTCTGAGAGCCGGAACTCGGCGTGGGTGATGCCGTCGCCGAAGCCGATGCGGCGCAGCACCTCGGCGTTGGCGTCGAGCAGGGCCTTGACGTCCTCCTCCGGCAGCCGTGCGGGCGAGGTGTGGCCCATCTCGGTGAAGAAGATGCCGGTGGACTCGTTGGTGGCCTTGCCGGTGACGCCCGCCCAGATGACCTCGCCGTTCTGGGTGAGGGCCTCGACGGAGAACTCCGGCCCGACGACGCGGCTCTCGACGAGCACGGTCTCGTCCTCGGGGTAGGTCGCGAGGATCGCGGGAAGCTCATCGGGGTTCTTCACCTGGCGCACGCCGAGGCTGGAGAAGCGCCCGACCGGCTTGACGACGACGGGGAACGAGATGCCGTCGGTGGAGAAGCCCGCGCGCTCCTCGGGGGTGACCACGCGGAAGTCCGGCGACAGGTGCGGCACGGAGGTGCGCTGCAGCAGCTTGTTGCGGCTGGTGCGGCTGGCGCCCGCCCCCGCGCCCGGCAGGTTGAGGCAGGCGGCGACCATGCCCGTGGGCTCCACGAAGAAGTCCCCGATGCACAGCACGCCGCGCACGTCGTAACGCCGCAGGAGCGGCTGGATGGCGGGCACCACCAGGTCGACCTTCGGCTCGGCGACGTTGACGACGTCCGCCAGCAGCGACAGGGGGTGCGCGCCGTCGGCGCGGCAGGCCGCGAGCTCCTCAGGATCGGTGTCGGGTGTGACGACCAGCAGCGGGGCGTACCCCCGGCGGTGCGCCTCGGTGATGAGCCGGAGCTGTCTGGCGACGATCACCATGTCGCCCAGGAACAGGATGGCGGGCGGGCGGGACGAGTTCGTATCAGTGGTCATGATGTCCGATTCCCTGAACAGGTGTCAGCCGGTGGTGGATAGTGCTCAGGGCGAGGGAATGTGCCGTGGAGCGTCCCACGCCGGTTCCGCCGGGGTCGCGGGCGACAGCCGGCGGAATCCGGACCGGTGCTCCGGCCGGAGAAATCCCATAGAGACGGAACTGAGATCAGAACCGGAAACGGGAAGGCGGGCGCGCACGCCGCAATGGCCGAGGGTCGTGGTTCACCGGCCCCCAGCCGCACGGAAACGAACACGCGAATGGCGTGGCCGGCCTCGACGAATGGCGCGACCGAACGGGCCTCGCGAAATTCGATGCCATCGGTCACGCTTTCGAGCATCAAACCATCTCCTCTGCCCTATGCCCAGTCAATACGCTCCCGTCGCGGGTGTCTTCTTCGATTGTGCTTTGGTCGCCGTGCCGGGCACCGGACAAGCGCGGGAGCGCCGCGCCAATGCGGGCCGTTAGGCTTCTTGCGAACCGGGGCCGCGAGCGGTGTCCTCCCAATGGCGGCCTCTCACGATCCTCGGGAGACGATGATGAGCAGCGGAATCCTGAACGAGGCCTACGAGCGGTTCCAGGGCACCGGCCCTGAATGGGGGGAGAGCAAGCTCACCAACCACGGGCCGATGGCCGTCGAGGTGCTGGTCCGGCGCGGCCACGAGGACCACGTGCACCGCTGGGTCGACGCCTACGCCCGCCGCCTCGACGACCTGCCGTCCGCCAGGCAGCCGATCGGCGACGCGAACTGGCGGGAGGCGCTGGGCGACGGCGACCGCGTGGGCGACTGGGCCGAGTACTTCACCCGCCAGGTCGCCGAGCGGCCGTGGCGCGAGGTGCTGGCGGTCTGGTGGCCTCGGCTGCTCCCCGGCATCCTGGCGGGCACCACCCACGCGGTCATCAGGGTCGGCCACGCCGTGCGCACCCTGCTGGCCGACGAGCGGAACGCGGCCGCGCCGGCCGAGCTGGCCCAGGGCCTGGCCTTCTGGGGGGCGCGCTCGCTGCGCATGCCGGTGACCGCCGAGCCAGGGGGCGATCTGGACCCCGGCGAGGCCATGGAGAACGTCCCGCGGGTCCCCACCCAGGACGGGCCGGTCAGCGCCCGCCTCGGCCAGCTTCCGGGCCTGCCCGGCTGGTCAGGGTCGGTCGCCGCGCTGCGGCCCGCGCTCACCCCGGACGACGTCCCGGTGCGGCTGGAGGCCCTGGTGGACGCCGCCACGCTGCGCTATCTCACCCACGGGCACGCGAGCCCGGTGATCCTCGTGCACACCGCGACCGCGCCGAACGCCGTGCTGCACACGCTGCCCGCCCTGCCCCGGGAGCTGTGGGTGCCGAGCCTGTCGGCGGTCTGGGCCGCCTGCGCCGGGGTGCAGGCGGCGTTCGAGCCGGTGGAGGCGGCGCCGCGCGACGCCCTGCCGGTCGCGCCCGCGAGCCCCGACGCCCTGCACGACGTGATGGAGGCGGCCGTCGCCCACGGGGACGAGCACGTGATCAAGTTCACCGACACCGCGGCCGAGGTCTTCACGCGCACCGGGAACCCGGACGCGCTGGCCGCGGCGATCCGCGTCCGGCTGCTCCTCGGCCGCTGACAGGCCGCGCTCCTCCTGCGCCCCCTCGCATCGGCGCGTCCTTGACCCCCGCCTTCCGTCGCCGGAGGGGACGCGCGTTTAGGCGCTGATTTCCGCGCCCGCGTCAAACCGCCCTCGCCGGGCCTCCTTCAAAGGTGTGCCGGCGGGGGCTTTTCACCGTTCTCTGCGCCCTTTCATCTTCATCCTTTCTCAGCGCCGATTGGCAGGAAGCTGTCGGCGCCCGTCAGCTTGCTGACTTTCGCATCCCTGGTTCGCGGGCTTCGCGGCACGCAGTGTTGTGAGCGGAACGAATTCGCGACTCCGGTTATCCGGGGCCGTGCGCCGCCATTGACCATTTCCTGCGTATAGACGGGATGCACACATGAGAGAAACGCAGAACGACCCGTTTGTCGTCGTCATCGTGGGTGCGGGGCCCCGGGGCACGGGAGTGCTTGAGCGCCTCCTCGCCAACGCCGCCGAACTGCCGCCGTCCCGCCCGCTGAGCATCGAGCTCGTCGACCCCCACCCACCGGGGGCCGGCCGGGTGTGGCGCGAGCAGCAGTCGCCGCTGATGTGGATGAACGCCACGGCCGAGAACGTCACTATGTTCTCCGACGAGACGGTGACCTTCGAGGGCCCGGTCCGCCCGGGGCCGTCCCTCAGCGAGTGGGCCGCCACCGAGGGCGGCTGCGTCGACGTCACGTGCACGACGTTCGCCACCCGCCAGGTGCAGAGCCGCTACCTGCGCTGGGTCTTCGACAAGATCGTCGCCGAGCGCCCCGCGAACGTCTCCGTGCGCGTGCACGCCACGCGGGCCACGCAGATCGAGGGCGGCATGCGCACCCGTCAGCGCGTGTGGCTGGAGGACCGGGACGAGCCGCTGACGGCGGACGTGGTGATCCTCGCCATGGGTCACCTGGACGCCGTCCCCGGCAAGGACCCCCAGCTCCTCGCCGACTTCGCCGACCGCCACGACCTGCGCTACCTGCCGTGCGCCTACTCCGCCGACGCCGACCTGTCGATGTTCAGGCCGGGCGAGGACGTGCTGATGCGCGGCATGGGGGCCGCGTTCATCGACCTCATGGCGCTGCTGACCGAGGGGCGCGGCGGCGAGTACCGCGAGCGGGAGGACGGCAGGCTCCGCTATATCCCCTCGGGCAGGGAGCCCCGGCTGCACGTCGGGTCGCGCCGCGGGGTGCCGTACCGCTCGAAGATCTCCTACCGGCTGGCGGGCGACCCCGCGCCGCTGCCGCGCTTCTTCTCCGCGCCCGAGGTCGACGCGCGGTTCGCCGGCCGCGACCGTATCGACTTCTGGGCCGACCTGTGGCCGCTCATGGCCAAGGAGATCGCCTACGGCCACTACCACGAGCTGTTCACCGCCCACCCGGACCGCGTCACGATCCCATGGGAGGAGTTCGCCGCCGCCTACGCCGAACTGGACTGGGACGGCGAGCCGATGCGTGCCCTGATCGAGGCGTCCGTACCCGCCGAGGCGGACCGCCTGGACTTCGCCGCGCTCGACAGGCCGCTGCGCGGGCTGGACTTCCCCGGATCCGGCGAGCTGCAGGAACACGTGCGCGACCACATCAGGGCGGACATCGACCGGCGCTCGGACCGCGGGTACAGCGCCGACCTCGGCGCGTTCCTCGCCCTGCTCTCGGTGTACGGGCAGATGCCTCTGCTGAGGTGCGTCGCCAAGCTGTCCGCCCGCTCGCACGCCACGGACGTCAACGGCTGGTGGCAGAGCTTCTTCGAGTACTTCGGCAGCGGCTCGCCCGGTGAGAGGACCCGCCAGCTCCTCGCGCTCGCCGAGGCCGGCGTCGTACGGTTCGTCGGCGCGGACATGTGGGTCGAGATCGACGAGGAGAAGGGCCTGTACCGGGCGGGCGGCGCGAGCACACCGGACACCGTCGAGGCGTCCGGCCTGATCGAGGCGCGGCTGCCCGACGCCGACCTGCGCACGTGCACCGAGCCGCTGCTGCGGTCGCTGTACCGCCGCGGCGACGCGGCCGAGCACGTGCTGGCCGACGACGACGGGTACGTGCACCGCACCGGACTGCTGCACGTTTCCCCCGAGGACTTCCGCGTCCTGTCCAAGAACGGCACCCCGCACCCTCGCCGCTTCGCGCTCGGCCCCTTCACCAACGTCCGGCAGTTCGCGACGTTCGCCCGGCCCCGCACCAACGCGCTGTCCTTCCGGCAGAACGACCAGCTCGCCCGGGACGTGCTCCGCCTCCTCGGCGCGCAGGAGCACGCGCCGCGCCTGACGGCAGAGGGCCTAGCGCTCCAGGACGTGGCCGTCGGCGGGACGGTGGTCGCGTGACCTGCGCAGGTTGGCGGCGACGAACGTGCGCTGGAGCCAGCGGTCGCGGCCGTCGTAGCGCGGCCGGAAGGCGGTGCGCCCGTGCACGGTGACGCGGTTGTCGACGATGGCGAGATCCCCGGTGACCAGCCGCACGTTCTGCGCAGTCCGGTCGAACACCTCGCCGAGCTCGGCCAGCGCGGCCTTGGCCCTCGACGTCAGCGGCGTGGTGGCGGCCAGGTCGACCCGCATGTCGGGATCCTCCGGGGCGCCGGAGAGCACGCCGTGCGGGAAGGTGGCGTCGCGGTTCGCGCCGAACGAGGGAGGGGCCTCGGTGACGAACTCGGGCAGGAACAGCGTCCGCCGCGTCTCGTCCGTCAGCAGGGGAAGGACCTCGCGCGAGCACGCCGTGCGCAGGCCCGCGACGCGGTCGTGGTCGGGCCGCAGGCACAGGAGCATGACGTAGTCGGGCCGGTGCTCGTGGAAGGCGTTCTCGTTGTGGAACGACAGCATGACCGAGCCGGCGTTGCCCTGGAACTCCTCCTTGCCCGGCACGGGGACGACGTCCTGCACCAGCGCGCCGGACTTCTCCGCGCGGAAGGCGATCGGGTCGCCGAGCGCGCACGCGACGAGCAGGAGCACCGTGGCGGGGCCGCTCAGCGAGAGCTGCACGGAGCCGTCCACCGTGGGGGTCGCGGGCAGCAGGTTCTCGTCGACGGGCATGTCGCGCAGGAGCAGCGATCCTGTTGGGCCCGAGTGCCTGCGGAACTCGCGCAGCGCCCGGCGTAGCGCCAGGGGCAGCGTGTCGGAGGCGTCCCGGGCCGCTACCACCGTCGCGGCGTCGTTCACCATGCGGTCGCCGGACGAGCGCACCGCGAGCACCGCCCCGCGCATACCGGCGGTGTCCGCGCTGTCCATCACGACGTTGGACGCCGAGGTCTGCGTGATCATCGATAGCACTGTGTGCACCCTTCACTAAAAGATCGAGCGTGGTTCAGCGCACGTTCGCCGCGTCGCCGGGGGTCCCCAGCAGGGGCAGGGCGAAGGGTGCGATCCGCGCGGGACGGAACTCGTCGTCGTCGAGGCGGCACGAGAACTCGCCCGCCTCGCTAGCGGCCTGCGCCAGGTCGATCAGGATCGGCGAGGCGCAGGCCAAAAGGACGCGCACGTCGAGGAAGAGGTCGCCGAGCCGGGCCCGATCGCCGGCCGGCTCCCCGTGGACGAGCAGCGCCTCACGGACCATCCGGTCGAGCTGGCCGACGATCAAGTTGGCGGCCCGCGTGAGGCTGTAACCGGACAGCTCGTAGCAGGCGCGGAATCGGGCGAGCACGGCCTCGGCTCGCCGCCGTCCCTCGTCGGACACCGGCAGCGACGCGCCCTCGGCGCCCGCGTCGGCGACGGCCTTGCCCAGCAGCCCGGCCAGCCGGTTCCACGGCCGCACGAGGCGGTCGCCGGACACCTTGGCCAGCGCGTCGCGGCTGAAGTTGGTCTGCTGGTGTTCGGGGCAGCTGATCGCGAGGTAGAAGCGCACCAGGTCCCTCGGCACCTCCTCCAGCAGGTCCTTGGTGTAGAGCACGTGGCCCAGGCTGGTTGAGAACTTGGCGTTCTCCAGCTCGTAGAACTCGTTGGAGATGAAGGTTTCCGGCAGCGCGTACCTGCCCTCGTGCGCCATCAGCGCGGCGATGTGGGTGAATCCCCAGAAGTAGACGTTGTCGAACCCGATGAAGTAGACGATCTCCGGGTCGTGCTCGGCGCGCCACAGCTCGTCGTCGTCCGCGTGCCGCTCGCCGAGCCGCTCGGCGGCGTACGCCGTGGTGTACATGACGGCGGGCATGCCCTCGGCCCAGGCGTTGATCCGCTGGCCGGGGGTCTCGGGGAACGGCGCGGGGATGCCCCAGCCGATGGGGTAGGTGATCGGGAAGTCGGGCAGGGGCCGGGCCAGCACCTCGCGTACGAGCTGCATCGTGTGCGGCCGCAGCCGCGGCTCACGCTCGCGGTAGTAGGCGGTGAGCCGCTCGCGGTACTCCTCCATCGGCAGCACCAGGATGCGGGCCTCGCGGTGCGTCACCACGTCGTCGGGGTCGACGGTGGAGCGCGGCTCGATCAGCTCGTCGAAGTTGTTCTGGTGGCCGCAGGTCTCGCACAGCCCGCCCCGGCTCTCCACCAGGCAGATCGGGCAGTAGCCGCAGACCAGGCCCTCGACGAGGTACTCGCCCCTGCGCTCGGAGTACGGCAGCATGACCGTCTTCTCGCGGAACTTGCCCGCCAGGTGCAGCGTGGTGAGGAACTTCAGCACCGAGGCCCGGTAGCGGTCGTCGTACGGCGCGAACCCGTCGAGCGAGACACCCATGCCGGCGAGCGTGCTCCGGATCTCGTGCCAGGACCTGCCGCTGAGCGTCTCCGGCGTGAGCCCCTTGCGCCGGGCGCTGGCCAGCACGTAGGTCTGGCTGTCGTCGGTGCCGCTGGAGAACACCACGGGACGCCCGTTCGAGCGCAGGTAGCGTGCGTACACGTCGGCGGCCATGAAGGGGCCCGCCAGGTGCCCGATGTGCAGGTCGCCGTTGGAGGTCGGCGGGGTGTCGATGATGATGGCCCGGCGGGCGGCGTCGCGCTCGTTCACGGGTCAGCCCTCGTTCCGCGTGGCGAAGCTCTTGTCGCGGTCGTGCGCGGCGAGGTTCTCGCTGTGGTGACGCGCGGTGAAGCCGTCGCTCATGGGGACGTCCCACCACACGGCGTACATCTCGAAGTCCTCGTCGCCCTCGTTGATGACCTGGTGGTCAACGTGCGGGGGGAAGTGGACCAGGTCGCCGGGCTTGAAGGGGCTGTGCTCGCCCATGGACGACAGGACGGCCTCGCCGGAGACCGCGATGAAGATCTCGTACTCGTGGTGGGCGTGCTTGGTGGTCGCCGTGCCCGGCTTGACGACGCACCACGCGCCCTCGAAGGGGGCGTTGAGCGCGGCCCATGGCATGAGCCGCTGGGAGTGGTTGTTGACGGGACCCAGCCGGTCCCGGTCCAGCCTGCGAACTTCCACGATCGCTCCTTCGCGCTGTCAGTTGGCGGAAACGGGTACGGGGGCGGCCAGCACCGGCGCGTTCTCCGCCAGTTCGCCGGCGAGCGCCTCGCCCAGACCGTCGCCGAGCCGCTCTGGACTGTCGCCCGCGCGGGCGGCCAGGATGTCGTCGGTGATCTCACCCGCGCGCACGGCCTGCATGCTCAGCAGCGAGTCGGCGATGCCGTGCGTCGCCTCGTTGACGCCCTGCAGGTAGCAGCCCGCGGTGGCGGGGCCGGGGATGTCGAGCTTGTAGGTCCGGTTCACCGTGACGCGCTCCAGGCCGAGCGCGTCGGCGAGGCCGCGCACCAGCGACGGCATCGAGCGCACGAACCCCGTGCCGAGCAGCACCAGGTCGCAGCGCAGCTCCTCGACCTCGCCGGTCCTGCGGTCGGTCAGCTCCAGGATGACCTCGTCGCTGTCCTCGCGCGCCGAGGTCACGTCGTGCATCGTCACCACGCGCAGCCGTCCCTTGCCGGTCAGCCTGTCGAGGTACAGCGCGTTGTACAGCTTGTCCAGCGTCGCGGGGTTCAGGCCGGAGTAGTTGGTGATGTGCATCTCCTTGAGGATCTGCTCGCGCGCCTCGGGCCGTGCCTCGAAGAAGCCGTCCACCGCGCCCGGGAAGTACAGCTCGTTGGTGAACTGGCTGTTCTCATACGTCTTCAGGCCGATCGACCGCATCACCATGGTCGGGTGGCAGCCCGGCAGGTCGCTCTGGACGGCATCGAACATCTCGGCCGCGCTCTGCGCGCCGCCGATCACCACCACCCGGTACGGCACCGCCTTGGGCAGCTCGGCGATCCGCTGGATGTACTTGGTGCTGTGGATGACGCGCCGCGCCGGCAGGCCCGCGAACTCATCCGGGATGTAGGCGTCCCTGCCGATCCCCATGACGAGGTAGCGGCTGCGGATCGTCGAGCCGTCGGCCAGGCGGGTCAGCCAGCCGGTGAGCGTGCCCTCGGCGTCCCGCAGCGGCTCGACCGCCGTGCAGCGGCGGGCGTACTCGAGCCGCACCCGGGTCAGGGAGTCCGCGACCCACTTGAAGTAGTCGGAGATCTCGAGCCGGTACGGCCAGAGGCTGCCCATGTTGATGAACTGGCTGAGCCGGCCCACCGAGTGCAGGTAGTTCACGAACGAGAACCGGCTGCACGGGTCGCGCAGGGTGACGAGGTCCTTGAGGAAGGAGACCTGGCTCTGTGCCTCGGGCAGCAGCATCCCCGGCTGCCACGCTACGGTGTCGGCCTGCTCGATCACCAGCGAGCCGGTCGCCAGCCCGGCGGGCGCGAGCTCTTCGAGGGCCACGGCAAGTGCCAGGTTCGCAGGCCCGGCACCAATCGCGAGCAGTTCCACATCCCTATGGTTCATCGGCTTCCTCGGGTTTCTGTCGGCTTGTCCGTGGAACGGTGGGGCGACCGGCGTGCCGCGTGGTCGCGTGGCACGGCGTCGCGTCGGGCCTGCCGCTTGTTCGCGTTCGGCCATGTGGTTGGGTGTCGAAGGCTGGGGCGACGACCGGTGAGGCCGTTCCCGGGCCACCGCGCCCGCCGAGGGAGAAAACAATTCGGGTCCGGATGCCCGGGGCCGGACCTTGGAGAGTTCTCGCTGTGGCCGTGTGGTCCGGGAGGTGAGTGGTGAGGTCGCGGCCACCTCGTAGCCTGCCCGCAGGCACTATCGAACGTCTTTCGCCCGCCTATTCACGGTGGTCACATCAGGCGGGCACGTCGAAGACGGTGGTCGCCGACCGGCGATCTTCGAGCTCGGCCTCGGCCGCGAGGTGGCGGGCCGGCCGGCGATGAGCCGGAGTGAGTCTTTGGGGCCGTGGCGCCGGCCGGTGGCAGACCTGATCAAGAGCGTGGCAAGGTGACGCGGGAGCGGGATGCGCTGTCCAGCGCCGGCTCCGGGGTGACCACCGGGTTGGACCTGACCGCCGACGCGGCGAAAGGCCGGCAGCGCGTGCTGCCGGCCTTTCGCATCGGTTCAGGGGGTCAGGCGCGGGTCCACTTCTGGTTGGACCCGCCAGAGCAGTCCCAGAGTTGGAGTTGGGCACCGTTGGCGGTGTTGCGGTCGACTATGTCAACGCATCGGTTCGCGGTCGTGTTGACCAGGTCGCCGGCCGCGGTGAGCGTGAAGCGCTGGGCGCCGGTGCCGTTGCACGTGTAGAGCTGGATCGGCGTGCCGTTGCCGGTGCCGGCGGCCGCGGCGTCCATGCACTTGCCCATCGCGCGGACCGTGCCGTCGCTGTTGACGGACCACTGCTGGGCGGCGGTGCCGTTGCAGTCGTACATCTGCAGCCGGGCGCCGTCGGCGGGGTTGGCGCTGGGGATGTCGATGCAGCGGCCGTTCAGGTTGGATTTCAGCGCGTTGCCGGTTCCGGGTCCGTCGTTGGTCCATGCCGAGACGCGGACGTAGTCGACCAGCATCGTCTGCGGGAACGAGGTGCTGGAGTTGGGGTTGCCCGGCCAGTACCCGCCGACCGCCACGTTGAGGATCATGAAGAACGGGTGATCGAAAACCCACTGGTTGCCGCGGATGTCGGCCGGCGTGACGCGGAAGTACTCCGAGCCGTCCAAGTACCAGATGATGAGGTTGGGAGACCAGTCGACCCGGTAGCTGTGGAAGCCGTCGCCGAGCGGCGCGCCGATCGTGCGGTTGCCGCCGACGCCGCTGCCGCCGGAGTAGCCGGGGCCGTGCACGGTGCCGTAGACGGTGTTCGGCGTGCTGCCGACGTTCTCCATGATGTCGATCTCGCCGGTGTTCGGCCAGTTGCCGCCGCCGAGCATCCAGAACGCCGGCCAGATGCCCTGACCCTTGGGGATCTTGATGCTGGCCTCGAAGCGGCCGTACGCCTGGCTGAACTTGTCCGCGGTCAGGATGCGGCCGGAGGTGTACTGGCAGGTGCCGTAGTGGCATTGGAGGTTGGACGGGTTCTCCTGGCGGGCGGTGATGGCAAGGTGGCCCTGCCCGTCCTGGTACACGTTGCGGGTCGAGTTGGTGTAGTACTGCAGCTCGTTGTTGCCCCAGCCGCCGCCACCGGTGTCGAATTTCCACTTGGAACCGTCGACGGCCGTTCCTGCGGCGCCGTTGAACTCGTCGGACCAGGTGACAGGGCCGATGGCGGCCTCGGCCCGGTCAGTGCTCGTGACGGTGACCAGGCCACTGGTCAGGGTGACGAGCACGGCTGCGGCGATGAGGAGGAGCCGGGGTTTGCGCATGGAGACCTCCGGTCTGTGGTCCTTGCCAGGCACGGGCTCAGGCCCACGCCGTCACGGCGTGCGGAGGCGCACGCCGACGTGTCCTGCTCTGCCGGAAGTACCTTTAAGCCGTAAATTAAGAGGATGTAACACCGGGGTCACCATCGTTGTCAACAGGAAGGTTTCCTTTTTATTCGTCCGAGTCGGTCGCCTCGGAACGGGCGCGCCGCCAACCGCGCCCGCGACCCGGCCATCCGCCGGCCCCTGCTCGGCCATGGTGATCGCCTGCCCACCCGGCAGCCCTGGCGCCGAGCGTGATTTGTCCAGGGCGCCATGCCATACTGCCTGGTCAGGGCCGCTAACAGCGCCAATGGAGTGAGAGGGGCTGGGTGCTGGAGCACTTCGCCCCCGAGCACGACACCCACCGGTATGAGGAGCTCTTTGGTGGTGACCGGCGGAAAGCCGCCCCCGTGGATCGGGGACGGCTCCGCTTCGAGCGAGTGGGAATTCAGGACCAGGGCGGACTGACGATCCAGCTCACGTCGTCGGCCCACGAGCCGGTGGCGTCAAAGGTGTTCGAGCCGCCGTTGCTCGCGATGTAGACGATGTTGTTGTAGTGGCGCAAGAACCTCGTCGGGTAGTTGTACGAGGCGAACGAGTTGCCCTGGCCGTTCTTGCCGGTCTGGGGGCAGAAGGTGGCGTCGGCGGCGAACGTCGTGCTTCCGTCGTTGGGCTGCCGGCGCAACTGGAAGTTGTAGTGCCGCAGGTAGTCTCCCGGGTAGTTTCTCGACTCGAACGACACGCAGGAGCCGCTGGCCAGACCCTGGCGTACGATCCACGTGGCGTCGCTCTTGTCCGTCGCGGAGCTCGACGAGGTGATCACCGAGGTGATCGCGTTGTCGTTCTGGTGGCGGATGTAGCGGTCCGTGCAGCAGGCCGTCGTCGCCCTCAGCGAGATCGACGAGCCGGGGGTCAGGGAGCCAGAGCCGCCGCTCGACGTGGTGGAGTAGCCGGCGGCGACGATGTTGGCCTGGACGGCGTTCTCGGTGGCGTCGGTGGGGTAGCCGGAGGTCATCACGCCTTCGTAGAAGGTGCCGCGGGCGCCGATGCTGTTGTCGCCGCCGATGCC
>NZ_JBFBIK010000150.1:0-15615 GCF_040685555.1 Sphaerisporangium sp. NPDC088356 | reverse complement strand
GTCCCCTCCCGGCCACACCCCCCCCCCCCCGCTTCCGGGGGGGGGCACCCGCCCCCCGGGCCGCCCGGGGGGACAAGGTGTAACCCACCGGGGGCGTTCCTGCGGGCCCCCCCCCCAATGCCCCGCCCGCCCCGGACCAGGCGACTCACCGACTCCAGACAGGCGGAACACTCATGAGACGCGCCGCACTCGCCCTCGTCGCCGCCATGAGCCTGCTGGCGTTCCCCGCCTGCGGCGCCGCCACGGCCACGCCCGGAGCGCGGCCGGCGGGCGGCACCTCGGCGCCCGCCGCGACCGGTCCGGTCAACGACGCGGACGTGATGTTCCTGCAGATGATGATCCCGCACCACCGCCAGGGAATGGAGATGGCCGACCTGGCGAGGACCCGGGCCGTACGGGGCGAGGTGCGGACGCTGGCGACGGCGGTCGAGACCACCCAGGGCGACGAGGTGCGTGCCATGACCGCGTGGCTGCTCGGCTGGGGCCGCCCCCTGACGGCGGACGCCCACGCCCACGAGGCCCACGGCGGCCTGCACGTCACCAGCCCGGAGGAGATCACCACGCTGAGGAGGATGACCGGCGTGGAGTTCGAGCGCAGGTTCCTCAACGTGATGATCGCCCATCAGACCAACGCCATCGAGATGGCACGCACAGAGGTCGGCGCGGGCCTGAACGCCCAGGTGAAGAGCTTCGCCCACCGGATCGACCAGTCGCGCTCCGCACAGGTCAGGCAGATGCTCGGCGAGCTGAACTGACCGGCGACCGCCGGCCCCGGCCGGCCGTCGTTCTTCTCGGTGTCCTCGCCGGTGGCGGTGAATCCCGCCCGCCACCTCTGCGACCAGGCACGTTGAGCCCTTGGATAGCGATCCCCGAGGACGGTCGGCCGTGACATGGCTCCCCTTGGAGTTATCGCCCGGCGTGGCCCGCCGCTGCTTCATAAACGAAACTTACGCTTTTCGAAACTAAAGTTCCGAAATATCGGGCTAAAGCTCTGGACGAGAGTGTGGAAAGAACTTAGAGTCACGGCGAAAGACTCCAGCGGACACATAACCGTAATTTTCCGGAAATAGCGCGGAGGTGCCGCGCGTCCACGCGCCCTCCACAGGCCCCCCATGCCGGGCCGCTCAGCCACGTCCAGGCCGCCTCGCTGGACGAACCCACCCCCCGAGCACCGGAAAGGCTCCCCGTGCACCACAGGAGAAGACGAACACTGAGAGCGGCCCTGGCCGCCCTCGTGGCGACCGGCGGCGCGGCGCTCGCCCTGGCCGCCGGCACTCCCGCCGCGAACGCCGTCGCGGTCAACCCCGCCGACTTCCAGCAGGTCACCCTGGCCAAGGGCGTCGACGAGGTCGGCGAGCCGATGTCGCTCGCCGTCCTGCCCGACCGGTCGGTCGTCCACACCGCGCGCGACGGCACGCTCCGGCGCACCGACGCCGGGGGCGTCACCACCGTGGTCGGCAAGCTGGCGGTGTACAACCACGACGAGGAGGGCCTGCAGGGCGTGGGCGTGGACCCCGCCTTCGCGTCCAACCGGCGCATCTACCTCTACTACGCGCCCCCGCTGTCCACCCCGGGCGGCGACGCCCCCGCCACCGGCACGGACTGGTCGGCGTGGCAGGGGGTCAACCGGCTCTCCCGGTTCACCCTCACCGCCGACTGGACGATCCAGGCGGGCAGCGAGGTCAAGATCCTCGACGTGGCCGCCGACCGGGGCATCTGCTGCCACGTCGGCGGTGACATCGACTTCGACGCGGCGGGCAACCTCTACCTGAGCACGGGAGACGACTCCAACCCGTTCGACTCCAGCGGCTTCGACCCGATCGACGAGCGCGCCAACCGCAACCCCGCCTACGACGCGCAGCGGACCGCGGCGAACACCAACGACCTGCGTGGCAAGGTGCTGCGGATCAAGGTCAACGACAACGGGACCTACTCGATCCCCGCGGGGAACATGTTCCCGCCCGGCACGGCGGCCACCAGGCCCGAGATCTACGCGATGGGCTTCCGCAACCCGTTCAGGATGAGCGTGGACAAGGCCACCGGCGTCGTCTACCTCGGCGACTACGGCCCGGACGCGGGCGCCGCGAGCGCCTCGCGCGGCCCCGGAGGCCAGGTGGAGTTCAACCGCATCACCGGCCCGGGCTTCTACGGCTGGCCGTACTGCACCGGTGACAACACCGCCGCCGAGACCTACAACGAGTACGACTTCGCCACCGGCGTCTCCGGCGCCAAGTACAACTGCGCCGGCGGGGCGACGAACAACTCGTTCCGCAACACCGGGCAGACCACCCTGCCACCGGCGAAGGCGGCCTGGATCAAGTACGGCGGCGACTCCGGCTCGCCGCCCGAGTTCGGGGGCGGCTCCGAGTCCCCCATGGGCGGGCCGGTCTACCACTACGACGCCGCCCTGAACTCCGCCGTGAAGTTCCCGCAGTCCCTCGACAAGGTCTTCTTCGCCGGTGAGTTCGGCCGGGGCTGGATCAAGACGATCGAGGTCGGGGCGAACGGCTCCCGCGGCCCCATCGCCGCCTTCCCCTTCACCGGCAAGCAGGTGATGGACATGGCGTTCGGCCCCGACGGCGCGCTGTACGTCCTCGACTACGGCACCGGCTACTTCGGCGGCGACGCGAACTCGGCCCTGTACCGCATCGAGTACATCGCCGGCGGCAACCGGGCGCCGACGGCGAAGGCGTCGGCCGACAGGACCTCCGGCCAGCCGCCGCTGACGGTGAACTTCTCCTCCGCCGGCTCCTCCGACCCCGAGGGAGGCGCCCTGACCTACGCGTGGGCCTTCGGCGACGGCGGCACCTCGACCGCCGCCAACCCCTCCCACGCCTACACGACCGCCGGCACCCGCACCGCCACGCTGACGGTCACCGACTCCCAGGGCGCGACCGGCACGGCGAGCGTGATCGTCACGGTCGGCAACACCGCCCCGAGCGTCACGTTCACCTCGCCGAAGAACGGGCAGCTGTTCACCTTCGGCGACACGGTCTCCTACGCGGTGACCGTCACCGACCCCGAGGACGGGGCGGTCGACTGCTCCAAGGTCACCGTGACCTACCTGCTGGGCCATGACCAGCACGCCCACGCGATGACCTCCAAGACCGGCTGCACCGGCACGATCACGACCCAGGTCGACGGCGAGCACTCCACCGACGCAAACACCTTCGGCGTCCTCGCCGCCGACTACACCGACGCGGGCGGTCTGAAGGGAACGGCCCAGGCGACGCTGCAGCCCGGCCACCGCCAGGGCGAGCACTACGGCTCCTCCTCCGGCGTGGACCCGATCACCCACACCGGCGCCGAGGGCGGCAAGACCGTCGGCAACATCGAGAACGGCGACTGGATCGCGTTCCAGCCCTACGTGCTGGAGGGCGCCACCTCGATCACCGCGCGCGTCTCGTCGGCCGGCGTGGGCGGCACGCTGGAGGTGCGGGCGGGTTCCAGCACCGGCACCCTGCTCGGCTCGGTGACGGTGCCGGTGACAGGCGGCTGGGAGACCTTCCAGAACGTCACCGGGAGCCTGGCGAACGCGCCGGGCGGCACCACCACGCTGTACCTGGTGTTCAAGGGCGCCGCCGGGGCGCTGTTCGACCTCGACGCCTTCACCCTGGCCGCTCCGGCGTCTCGTACCGGTCCGGTGAAGGGGCTGGCGGGCAAGTGCCTGGATGTGGCGGGTGCGGCGACGGCCGATGGGACGCGGGTGCAGTTGTACGGCTGCAACGGGACCGGGGCGCAGTCGTGGACGGTGAGCGGTCAGGTGCTGAAGGCGCTGGGCAAGTGCCTGGACGTGGCGGGGGGCGCGACGGCCAACGGCACCAAGGTGCAGTTGTGGACGTGCAACGGCACGGGCGCGCAGAACTGGGCGGCCCAGGGCGACGGCACGCTGCGTAACCCGGCTTCAGGCAGGTGCTTGGACGTGAGCGGGAACAACTCGGCCGACGGCACCGCGGTGACCATCTGGGACTGCGGCACCGGGGCCAACCAGAAGTGGACCCTGCCCTAGGCGGGCGAAGGAAGATCGGCGGCGGTGCCGGATCATCGTCCGGCCCCGCTCCACCGGGCCATCCCGGCGCGCCCTTAGGAGACGCCCGCGAGGGGAAGTCCGGCGTGGATGGCGGCCGCCACCACGCTGACCTCCTCCCGGGTGTCGTGCCCTACCGAGTCGGTGAACATCTGCTGGATAAACGTGCTCATGATCAGTGCCATCGGTATCAGGACCAGGGCGGTGATCAACACGGTCAGGAGCGTGATCCGTCCGCGGATCGACCGTGGGCGCAGCCTCAGGGGCGATAGACCCATACCTTCAAGCTACGTGAGCTGGTCAAAGGTCCCGCTTCGGTCCAGCCGTAACGTCTCGACGGCGCCCCTTGGGCCTAGGGAGATCAGTGGAGCAGGCCCGACCGGCGGGCGTCGAAGGCGAGCCTGTCGCGGTGGTCGGGGTGCGCGACGGCGATCAGCCGTCGCGCGCGCTCCGCGATCGACCTGCCGCGCAGCTCGGCGACTCCATACTCGGTAACCACGTTGTCGACCGTGTTCTTGATCGTCGTCACGACGGACCCCAGGGTCAGCGCGGTGCGGATCCGCCCGACGCCCTTGCGGGTGGTGGACTTCAGGACGATGAAGGCCTGCCCGCCCTGTGACCACATCGCGCCCCGCGCGAAGTCGGCCTGCCCCCCGCTTGAGGAGTAGTACCTGCCGGCGATCGTCTCCGAGGCGCACTGTCCCATCAGGTCGACCTCGGTGGTGGCGTTGATGGAGACGAAGTTCGGCTCGCGGGCGATCACCGTCGGGTGGTTGACCTGGTCGACCGGCAGCAGTGCCACCGACCCGTTCTCGTCCAGGAAGTCGAACAGGCGGCGCGTGCCGACGCAGAAGGTGGTCACGTGCTTGTTGCGGTAGTGGCGCTTGCGGGTCCCGGTGATCACTCCTCGCCGGATCAGCTCCATGATCCCGTCCGAGAGCGCCTCGGTGTGCAGGCCCAGGTCACGGTGGTCCCTGAGGGCGGCCAAGAGCGCTCCGGGCGTCTTGCCCACGCCCACCTGGAGGCACGATCCGTCACGGATCCGCTCGGCGATGTGCCCGGCGATCCGGCGGTCGGCCTCGTCGGGCTCGTGGACGGGCAGCTCCTGCAGCTCCCGGTCGGCGCGGATCCATCCGGCCACCTGGCTGACGTGCACCTGGTTCTGCCCGAAGGTGTGCGGCATGCGGGCGTTGACCTCCAGGAAGAACGGCACCTCGCCGATGAACGCCGCCGTGTAGTCGGCGTTCGTGCCGAGGCTGAAGTACCCGTGACGGTCCGGGAGGCTGGCCGCCGCCAGCACCAGCGAGCACTTGGTCGACTCGCGCAGCAACTGCGGTATCTCGGAGAAGTTGTTCGGCACCAGGTCGCAGGTGCCGTTCCAGTAGGCCTGCCTGGACCCCGGGCCCAGGTAGTAGTCGACGTGCCGCAGGTGATCTCCGCATTCGCCCCGGATGTACGCGCGCTCGCGGAGCGGGTCCATGCGGTGAATGCGCACCCTGTCCAGCTCGCGGTAGTGGGCCTCCAGCGTGTCCAGCAGGACCACCGGCTCGCCGTTGGCGATCGGCACGATCAGATCGGCCCCCGCCGGGATGTGCGCCAGCACGTCCTCGGGCCGGCCGGCCTGCTTCCAGCCCCTCTGGGCCGCCGCGGCGGGCTGGATCTCGCCCACCGCCGTCAGCCGTCCGCGCCGTGGCCGCGGGTCGCGGCACGCGCCGCCGCTCGCACCATCTCGCCAGTGTACGCAGGCGCCTATCGTGATTGACCAAAATGCTCTTATCGGCGGCCCAATATCGGTTCAGCTCACGGCCCGCGTGCCCGTCAGGCGTACCAGCTCGGGAAGGACCACGCCTAGCGGGGCGTCGACGGTGAGCGCGGCGTAACCGTCCCCCCGGGTCGGCCCCTGGTTCACGATCGCCACGGGGATGCCGAGCTTCGCCGCGCGCAGCACGAAGCGGCGGCCCGACATCACGGTCAGCGACGACCCCAGCACCAGCAGCAGGCGTGCGCTCTCCACGAGGGCGAAGCACTCCCGCACGCGATCCGCGGGGACGGTCTCGCCGAAGAAGACGACGTCCGGCTTCAGCATCCCCTCGTCGCACGACCGGCATCCGACGGTTCGGAAGCCGTCGACCTCCTCGTCGCGCAGGTCGGCGTCGCCGTCGGGGTTGATCGCGGTCACCCGGGCGTCGAACCACGGGTTCGCCTCTCTCAGGCGGCGGTCGAGCTCGTCACGCGGGCTGAGATCGCCACAGCCCAGGCAGACCACCTGGCCCAGGCTGCCGTGCAGCTCGACGACCTCCCGCGCGCCGCCCGCCTGGTGCAGGCCGTCGACGTTCTGCGTGACGATGCCGGCCACCAGGCCGTCCCTCTGGAGGCGGGCGACGGCGTGGTGACCCTGGTTGGGCGTCGCCCGCGCCATGGCCCGCCACCCGACGTGGCTCCTGGCCCAGTAGCGCCGCCTCGCCGCGGGGTCGCCGACGAAGGTCTGGTACGTCATCGGGGTGTGCTGGACGAGGGCGCCGCTCGGCCCCCGGTAGTCGGGGATCCCCGACTCCGTCGAGATCCCCGCCCCGCTCAGCACCACGACATCGCCCGCCGCCAGCAGCCTCGCCAGCGTGTCGGTGTTTTCGGTCACCTCCCCATGCTGCCCCACCATCCGGGGTGCGCGGAATCCGGAGCCGGCCGGTTCACTTCTCCACGGCGTAGCCGGTGGGGTTCCCGCTCCCTGGGATGGGAGCGGGAACCCCAGGTCACCCGGCTAGGCGGGGGTGACGGTGCAGGTCACTCCCGTCTGCGCCGGCTCGGGCCGGTTGCCGGAGTGGACGCTGTAGAAGTTGCCTGGGTCACCGTGCCGGTGGAGCTCCTGCCGCGAGGGTCGGGTGAGGTCTCCCCGGCCTCGTGAGGCGGCGGGCCGCGATGCCCACTGATCGTCGTTGCCGCTGCTGGGGAGCGCCCGGCGGCTGTGGCCGCTACGCTGGCGGGAGCCCGTTCGTTCCCCCGACGCGCCCCCTGCCACCACGCGAGCACCGACCGGCTTCGGGCCCGGTCCGGCGGACGACACAGCCGTCCTCGCGCCGACATCCGCGCTCCCGTCCCCGAAGGTGTCCCCGTGACCGCTGCCGTCCACCTCGTCCCGCACCCCGACGACACCCTGCCGGGGGCGCTCGTCGTCGCCCTGAGCGGCGAGCTGGACTACACCAACGCCGAGCGGCTGCGCGAGCAGGTCCTGGCACTGCTGACCGCCGATCACCAGTGCCTGCTGCTCGACCTGGCCGATCTGACGTTCTGCGACTCCACCGGGATCCGCATCTTCCTGGCCCTGCGCACGCTGATCGGCGAGCGCGGCGGCGTGATCTCCCTGACCGACCTGCACCCCCGCCTGGCCAGGGTCTTCCAGACCACCGGCCTGGTGCAGTTCTTCACCGTGCGGCCCACCCGCGCCGACGCCCTGGCCGTACTCCGCGCGCGGCCGCCCGTGCGGTAGCCGACGTGGCCGGATCGCCGGCCGTCACCCGGGCAGCGGGAGCCGATGGTTAGGCGGGGCACGGCGGGTAGTTACCGGCCAGCAGATGCTCACCAACCGCCCTCATTCTGGCAGGCGAGTCGGTAGCCCCCCGGTGAGATCCAGATGCGGCATCACCTCAAGGGAACACGCGTGAGAAACGACCATCGAGGCCACTGGCCCATCACGACCGACCTGACCACGTTGCGGCAGAAGCTCGTCAGGCACGCCACCCGCGCGGGTTTGACCGGAGCCCGGCTCGACGACCTGCTGATCGCCGCCAACGAGGCCGCCATCAACGTCCTGGAGCACGGCGGCGGCGACGGCACTCTGACCGTCTGGTACGACGAGACGGCCCTGACCGTCGAGGTCGTCGACACCGCCGGACGGCTCACGCCCCGCGACGTCGACCGCCGGCGCCCGTCCGCCCCCTCGGACCGGGGGTTCGGGATGTGGCTGATGGGCCAGCTCTGCGACGAGTTCACCATCCGCCAGCTCAGCGGCCGGTCCCTGGTCCGGCTGCGGATGCGCCTGCACCCCGCCTCATAGGTCCGCGACCTCCCCGGACACGGCGCGCATGACCGCGCGCGGACCTGCTGCGCGCGCACGCCACCGCCTCGCCGGCCGGCGAGGACACGGGGGCCGACCGGCGCACCGCCCTGACCCGGCTGTTCGACCACTACATGCACACCGCCTCGGCCCGCGGTGGGCCTCGTCCATCCCGAGTTTGAGTAGGGGCCTACTCATGCGCGTCCCCACCCGCGGCTGAAAGATCGAAGCAAACGGGACGGACGCCGCGATGTGCCGGCGTGCTCCCGCCTTGCGGCATGCGAGGGCGGCCTCGGCAGAGGTCGCCGGGATGGGGAAGCGTGGTGAACGTGCTGCTTGTGCTGATCGTCGTGGCCATCGTGCTCGTGCTGCTCGGCCGGTGGCTGCGCGAGAGGAGGGCCGCGCGTCCACTGATGGTGGAGGAGAAGGCCCCCACGTTCCAGGTGGTGGCGCTCGGCCTTCAGGGTTCGGGGAAGACGCTGCTCCTCGCGAGTATGTATCACAGGCTCAAGGCCCCCGCGGCGCAGTGCTACTTCCTCACCGCGACACATGACGACGTGCTCCTGCTGAACCAGTGGTACGCCCAGATGGCGGACACGGCCGCCTCGGGCGACTGGCCTCGCGGGACGGCCAAGGGGGAGACCCGGCATTTCACCTTCACCGTGAAGACCCACCTGGCCGGCACCGCGCTCACCATCTTGAATCTGAAGTACCTGGAGTACGCGGGAGAGCTCCTCACCGAGATCCAGGACGCGGGCTCCACCAAGCAGAAGGAGCTCTTCGCCCACATCGACTCCGCGGACGCGCTGATCGGCGTGATCGACGGATACCGGATCAAGCAGCACCTCGACGGGCACCCCGAGGGGCCGCTCCACCTGGACCGGACGCTCAACGCCCTGCTGCCCGTCATGATCGAGGCGTCGGCTCCGATCAGCTTCATCATCACCAAATGGGATCTGCTGATGGACGTGCATCCCGACGAGAGCACGCGGCTGAGCATCGTGCACAACCTGCTGACCTCCAACGACCTGTTCCGGTCGCTGGTGCGCCTGCACAGCGCCGACAGGGTGGTCAGGCTGATCCCGGTGAGCGCGGTCGGCCCGGGTTTCGCCAAGGTCGACTCGCGGGGCGAGATCGTCAAGGTGTCCCAGGCCCCGGTGCACCCTGCCAACGTGGACGTCCCGCTGTCGGCGGTGGTGCCCGACATGTTCGACCAGGTGGAGAGCCGGCTCGACCGCGAGGCGCGGGTGGCCCTGAGCGCCGAGGTGCGAAGGCGAAGCCGGCAGAGCGCTCTGGAGGCGCTGGGCTCCGCGAGCCTGTTCGCCGGGCAGGTGGCGGGGCGCGCGCTGCTCGCCGCCTTCGGCCCCTCGGCGGCGGTCATCGGAGAGACCATGATGGGGCTCTTCCTGGACTCCCGGCTGGGCGGGCGCGGCGACGAGAGGCTTGGCCTGGACCAGGAGCTGAGCGAGGCCGAGCGGCGTGCCGAGACGCTCCGCTTGGCTCGCCGCAGGGTGCTGTACGACATGCGGCGCAAGGTGGACGTGATGGAAGGCCGCCTGCCGCACTCCCGGCTCTCGGACGGCCGCGTCTCGGACGGATACTGACATGAGGGACTCATCCGCGCAGGGCTGGCCGTTCCTGGTCGCACGAGGCCGTCACCGGGGATACCGGACCCTTCTCGCTCCCGGCTTCCTCATCGCCGAGCGCGGCCACGGGGTGCTCGACGACTCGGTGGTGCCGAGCCCCCACCAGGACCGGGCCACCGTGATCGAGGTTCTGACCGGCGCGGGGCGCCGGCTGACCGTCGTGTACGCCACCCATCTGGTCACCTCGGCCGACATCGCGGAACCGGGTGCCCCGCCCGCCGCGCAGGAGCCGCGCGACCAGCACAGCCGCCCGCTGCAGCTGATCTACGGATTCGTCTGCCTGGACGGGGTGGCCGGCGAGCCCGACCAGGAGGATCTGAGGGTCTGCGGTCAGGCGTCGCTGCGGGCCTACCGCCGGTTCCTCCGCGATGAGGAGGGATTCGTGGTGGAGCCCAGTGAGGACTTCCCGCTGCGGTCACCCGTCGCCGGTCGCGCCTCCGCGCCCGCGCAGGTGTCGCGCGTGGACGGCTACCACGATTACGTGCGGCCGCCGTTCCGCCGGGGGGCCGTCCTTGTGACCGCCGGCGTCCTGCTCGTGGTGGCGATCCTCGCCATCGTGTGGCTCACCCGCCCGCAGCCGCGCGTGGAGTGCGACACCTCTGAGCAGAAGATCGTCTCCGCGTCGCAGCGGCCGACCGTCACGCCGTCCGGGCCCTGCCTGAGAGAGGGACGTTCGAAGGTCCAGGGAATGGCGGGGCCGTGACCCGTCAGGTCACGCGCGCCGCGCGCGGACTCACGCGGAGCGACGAGAAGGGAACTCCGAATAGGCGTCGGTGACACCGCGTTCGAGGAAGGCGACGCTGACCAGGCGCCAGCCGCATTTCGCCTCGTTGTTCAGCACGTCGGACCACTCCTCCTCCACCGCAGGCGCCGGCCGGCGGCAGTCACGCGAGGTTCCCAGGCAGGACGTCGAAAGGGTCATGTACGTGCTGCACGGATTCCCCATCCGCCGGGTGAAGAAAGTTTAGTAGCGGAGCGGCGGGGGAGTAGGCCCTTCCTCCGCGTCTGAGTGACCATCGCTCATTTCGCTCCGTCACCCGCGCGCGTCCGCAAAGGAGGGACGCCCGGCCCATATCGGTGTGCGCGTTTTCCCGGGAGTCGAGGCGACAGGAGAGCCGATCTCATGAGCACCCCCGCACTCACCCATCCGTTACGACAGCCGACCTTCTTCCGGCTCTGGGCGGCCAGTTTCTTCACCGAGGTCACCCGGTGGGGCCTGCTCATCGCGGTGCCGCTGTACGCACTGAGCCTGACCGGGTCGGCGCTGATCACCTCCACCGTGGCCATGCTCGGGTTGCTGCCGAGCCTGGTCCTCACGCCCCTGGCGGGCATATTCGCCGACCGGTGGAACCCCGCGCGGTTCCTGGCCGGGCTCGCGATCACCCGTGCCGTCCTGCTGCTGCCGCTGCTTCTCGTACAGGACACGCGGCACCTGTGGATCCTCTATCTGGTCGCGGCGGCCGAGGCCGGGCTCACCGCGATGTTCGAGTCCGTGAAGAACGCACTGCTGCCGACGGTGGTCGCGCCGGCCCAGCTGGTGACCGCCAACGCGACGATCAGCCTCAACTCCAACCTCGGGCGCCTGGTCGGCAGCCCGCTCGGCGGGGTGATGCTGACCTGGGCGGGGATCAACGGCGTGGTGGTCGCGGCCGTGGTGCCGCTCGTCCTGACCGTGGTGCTGGTGATGACCATCTCGGGCACGCGGGCCGCGGGTCCCCCGCCCGGCCCCGGCACCGCCTTCTGGCGGGAGTCCCTCGCCGGTCTGCGGACGATCTGGTCATCGGGCCGGCTGCGCGCCGTCACGATCGTCGTCAGCCTCATGTCCGTCGCCCAGGGGATGTTCGTCATCCTGTTCCTGCTGTTCGTCACCGACCTGCTGGGCGGGGGCGAGTCGGAGGCGGGACTGCTCCGCGGCGTGCAGGCGGTCGGCGGGCTGATCGGCGGCGCGGTCGCCGGGATCATCGCCCGCAAGCTGAACATGAACCAATTCGTCAGCCACGGTCTGGTGATCTTCGCGGTGATCAGCCTGGCCATCTGGAACTCGGCGTTGCTGACGACCGCGCTGTGGGTCTACGTCGGGCTGTTCATCCTGGCTGGAGCGCCGGGGGTGTGGATCATGGCGGGCTGGCTGTCGGTGGTGCAGCGCGCCACGCCCGCCGGCCTGCGCGGCAGGGTGATGAGCAGCTTCCTGGCCCTCTCGGACGGCCTTCAGGCCCTCGGCATGCTCCTCGCCGGCGTGCTCGTCGGCTTCATCCCGACCCTCGGCCTGCTCAACGTGCAGGCGGCGGTCCTTCTCCTCGCCGGCGTGCTCGCGTGGCGCACGCTCACCGACGACCGTACGGACGTGCCTTCCGTGGTCGTCCAGCCCAGCGAGGAGTCCCGCGCGTCCTGAGGCCTGGGCGGGCGGGGCCGTTCCGCACGGCCGCCCTAGGGCGGCGCCTCACCCGGCGAGGCGGCGGGCCAGGCGGTGGCCTGCGCGCTGCATGGGTCTTTCGACGAACCGGTAGGTCACCCAGCTCAGGGGCAGTATCAGGCCCACGAACAGCGTCGCCATGAGGACCTGCACGGCGAGCGGGGACCAGCGCAGGTCCCCGGTGAGCGCGACGTAGAACTTCAGCAGCGGGTGGTGCAGCAGGTAGAGCGAGTAGCTGATCAGCCCCAGCCAGGTGAGGAAGCGGGGCACCCGCCGGTGTCTCAGGGCCATCGCGCCCGCGAACGTCGTCCCGGCCAGCGCGATCGTGGTGATCCAGACATCGGGCTGGATCCACCACCAGCCACCCTGGATCGCCCACACCGGGGTGAGCGCGACGAGGACCACGGTCACGATCACCGGCCAGAACGGGCCCGCGCCGTGCTCCCACCGGTAGATCGCCGTGCCGGTGAACATCACCGCGATGATCACCACGCCGAACCACGGGACCCTGCTGCTCAGCAGCAGCAGGATCAGCGCCATGAGACCGAGCCCGCAGGCGGCGGCCGTGCGGAGCCGGTCGGCGATCACGCAGGTCAGCCCCACCGCGAACGCCGCGCCCGAGGCCCAGGCGAGCCAGCCGCCCGTGAGCGGCGCCCCCGGCAGCACCAGCGCGGTGGCCAGCGCGGTCAGGCCGAACAGCAGGGCGAGCACCCCGCTGCGCCGGTGTACCCGGCCCACGAACAGCGCGGTCACCAGCAGGTAGAACACCATCTCGTACGACAGCGTCCACATGGTGTCCACGACGCCGCCCACGCCGATCACGTCCAGCAGCATCGTCGCGTGGGCGACCACCGTGGACGGTTCGCGCGGCACGGCCCCGCGTACCGGGATCCACCAGGCCAGCGCGAGCACCAGGCCGATGGTGACGAGGTAGATCGGGTAGAGGCGGAAGACCCGGCTGATCCAGAAGGCCCTGACGTCCCCGTGCCGCTCCAGCGACGCGGGGATGATGTAACCGCTGACCAGGAAGAACACCAGGATGCCGTAGAGCCCGATGTTGAACCAGTAGGGGCGTAGCGAGGGGATCACCCAGGGCAGCATGTGCTCGGCGAGCACCGCGATCGCCCCTATGCCCCGCAGCGCGTCAAGCCAGGCGAGACGGGTCGAAGAGGACGTCACGGTGCGCGAGGTCACGGCCGGGGCGATGGACACCCGCACCAACTTACCGAACGGGAGCGGTCCGAACCCGATCAGGACTGACATAGCGGGCGTCACAGGCCGTTGCCCTGCCCTCCGGCCGCCCCGCCAGAAGTATCCGTTCGCGCTGTTGGTAGCGTGAGAAAGACGAATCCGAGTCCGCCGTCCAGCGAGCGGAGGAGTGACATGACCGCTACGCCGTCTGTCACGCGCAGGTCGATCGCCAGCGTCAACCCGTACAACGGCCAGGTGCTTCGCGAGTTCCCCGCGATGACCGACGAGGAGGTCGACCGGGCCGTCGAGGTGTCCCACGAGGCCTTCCAACACTGGCGGTGGCTCGCCGCCGCCGAGCGCGCGGCCGTGGTCCGCATGGCGGGTGAGCTGATCATCGAGCGCAGCGACGAGTTCGCCAGGACCATCACCCTGGAGATGGGCAAGCGCATCGGCGAGAGCTACGGCGAGGTGGACCTCGTCGCGGACATCCTGCGCTACTACGGGCAGCACGGGCCCGATCTTCTGGCCGACCGGCCGCTGCCCATGGAAGAGGGGACCGCAGTGGTGGCCAACCGGCCGCTCGGCCCGCTCCTCGGCATCATGCCGTGGAACTACCCGCTCTACCAGGTGGCCCGCTTCGCCGCGCCGAACCTCGTCGCGGGGAACACCATCCTGCTCAAGCACGCCAGCAACTGCCCGCAGTCGGCCATCCTGCTCGAACGGCTCTTCCGCGACGCAGGCGCCTCTCAAGGCGTCTACACCAACCTGCTCGTGCCCGCCGCCGGCATCGGCCGGGTCATCGACAACCCTGCGGTACAGGGCGTCTCCCTGACCGGCAGCGACCGCGCCGGTGCGCGCACGGCCGAGCGAGCCGGCCGCAACATCCACAAGACCGTGCTCGAACTGGGGGGAAGCGACCCGTTCATCGTGCTCGACGGGCTGGACTTCGACCGCACCATCGACGCAGCCGTGGTCGGACGGCTGTCGAACATGGGGCAGAGCTGCGTGAGCGCCAAACGGTTCATCATCCTGGAGGATCTCTACCAGGAATTCGTCGAACGGCTGCGCGAGAGGTTCGCGGCCCTGGTCCCCGGTGACCCGATGGATCCGGCGACGACCCTCGGCCCGCTCTGCTCCGAGGACGCCGTCGACAACCTCGTGAGCCAGGTGCGCGACACGGTGGCCCATGGCGCCAAGCTCGTCATCGGCGGCGGGCGCCTCGACCGGCCCGGCGCTTTCATGGAGGCGACCATCCTCACCGACGTCCGGCCCGGGATGCGGGCCTACCACGAGGAGCTGTTCGGCCCCGTCGCCGTGGTGTACCAGGTGTCGGACGACGACGTGGCCGTCTCGCTGGCCAACGACAACCCGTACGGCCTGGGCGGCGCGATCTTCTCCAGGGACCTCGACCGGGCCCACCGCATGGCCGAGCGGCTCGAGACGGGCATGGTCTGGATCAACCACCCGACCTCCTCGCGCCCCGAGCTGCCCTTCGGTGGCATCAAGTGCTCGGGGTACGGGCGGGAGCTGTCCGACCTGGGCATCCAGGAGTTCGTCAACAAGAAGCTGATCCGCACCTTCGAGACCACCACGGCGATCGGCTTCGCGAACGGCTGAGGCGGGCCGGGCGGGCCGCTACCTTGAGGTGGATCAGAACCTCGTCGATGGTCCGGGCGCGCCGCTGAAAGCGCCCCTTCGATGCCGCCTTCTGGCACCAACCGGCCCGCCGTCCGTGTCCGCACCCCGAAGGATCTGCGGGCCTCGCGCCTCCGCCGCCCGCCCCGCTGTCTCGACATCTGTACGCCGCGCCGCTGTGGCCCATGCACAACGCCAATCTTGGCACCCTCCTGCGGACCTGCGAGCCTGAACGTCGCGGTGGCGGGTTCACTCGTGCTCTACAAGCTCGGCGGGATGGCCTGAGCCGGCTTCGTGATCGGGGTTGCGCCACGCATGCGACGGCGCACTCCGCCCGGCGCCGTCGTCGTCTCGCGCGCCTTGGACCGGTCCGATCGCCAGTCTCTTCCGCAACTTCTTGCGGGTCATTTGCTGATTCATTTCAGAAGTATTTCTGTCTATTGCAATGATGTATCGAGTAATGCCAGGATGATGCAAGCGGTCCGCTGTTGCGATCGGGGACGACTCGTGCCGCTGCGTGCCCTCTGGCGTGCGGTTCCCGCTTCATCACGCCGCCCAGACGGCGCGATGAGGCACGGATGCCCGCACCGCAACGAAAAGGAGTTCACGTGGCCGTCTCGCGTCGGAGGTTCATGACTTCGGTGGTGTCCGG
>NZ_JBFBIK010000149.1:0-15934 GCF_040685555.1 Sphaerisporangium sp. NPDC088356 | reverse complement strand
CCGTCACCGACCCCGACGGCAACGTCCTCGGGCTGCTTCAGGATCGATGAGCGCCGAACCCCGTTCCCGCGCTGAGCGTCGTCGCGACACCGGGCATCGGCTCACCCACGACATCGAGGGCGAAGTCGAGGTCCTCGAGATCGACGCGCTGCCGCAGGAGCGGGGTGATCGATTCGTCGCGCACAGCGGTTTCGACCCGCGTGCGCCGGCCACGCCGTACCGCTGGTTCCGCGTCTCCTCACGCCGCATCCAGGCTTGGCGCGAGGTGAACGAGATGCGCGACGGCCGTTGGTCGGTCTGACGCCTAGGAGAACCAGACGTACTGCTCGAAGCTGGTTAGATCGAGCCAGGCGACGCCGATCGGAGACCGCGTAACAGATGGAGACACAATGAGCATGGCCACGAGGACGGACACGCAGTCGCCTGTGCCGCACGTTGCCGACAGCCACGACCTGATCCGCGTGCACGGCGCGCGCGTGAACAACCTCAAGGACGTCAGCATCGAGATCCCGAAGCGCCGGCTGACGGTGTTCACCGGTGTCTCCGGCTCGGGCAAGAGCTCGCTGGTGTTCGGCACGATCGCCGCGGAGTCGCAGCGGCTGATCAACGAGACCTACAGCGCCTTCGTGCAGGGCTTCATGCCGACGCTGTCGCGGCCCGAGGTCGACGTACTCGACGGACTGACGACCGCGATCATCGTTGACCAGCAGCGGATGGGTGCCGACCCCCGCTCCACGGTCGGCACCGCCACCGACGCCAACGCGATGCTGCGCATCCTCTTCAGCCGACTCGGACAGCCGCACATCGGCTCACCCCATGCCTTCTCCTTCAACGTCCCCACGGTCCGGGCGAGCGGTGCGATCACGGTCGAACGCGGCGCCGGTAAGGCCGAGAGGGCGACCTTCACCCGCGTCGGCGGCATGTGCGCGCGCTGCGAAGGCCGGGGGACGGTCTCCGATATCGACCTCACCCAGCTCTACGACGACTCCAAGTCACTGGCCGAGGGCGCGTTCACCATCCCCGGCTGGAAGTCCGACAGCTTCTGGACAGTGCGGGTCTACGCCGAGTCGGGCTTCGTCGACCCGAACAAGCCGATCCGCAAGTACACCAAGAAGGAGCTCCAGGACTTCCTCTACAAGGAGCCGACCAAGGTGAAGGTCGACGGCGTCAACCTCACCTACGAGGGGCTGATCCCGAAGATCCAGAAGTCGTTCCTCTCCAAGGACCGGGAGGCGATGCAACCGCACATCCGGGAGTTCGTGGACCGGGCGGTCACCTTCACCGCCTGCCCGCAGTGCGGTGGCACCCGGCTCAGCGAGGCGGCCCGCTCCTCCCGGATCGGCGGGATCAACATCGCCGACGCCTGCGCGATGCAGATCAGCGACCTCGCCGAATGGGTCCGCGGCCTCGACGAGCCGTCGGTCGCCCCGTTGCTCGCCGCGCTGCTGCAGACCCTTGAGTCGTTCGTGGAGATCGGGCTGGGCTACCTCTCGCTCGACCGGCCGTCGGGCACGCTGTCGGGCGGCGAGGCGCAGCGCGTCAAGATGATCCGCCACCTCGGCTCGTCGCTCACCGACACCACCTACGTCTTCGACGAGCCCACCATCGGCCTGCACCCCCATGACATCCAGCGGATGAACGCCCTGCTGCTGCGGCTGCGGGACAAGGGCAACACGGTGCTCGTCGTGGAGCACAAGCCGGAGACGATCGTGATCGCCGACCACGTCGTCGACCTCGGCCCCGGCGCCGGTACGGCGGGCGGCACCGTCTGCTACGAGGGCACCGTCGAGGGGCTGCGGGCCAGCGGCACCATCACCGGCCGCCACTTCGACGACCGGGCCGCCCTCAAGGAGACGGTGCGGACGCCCACCGGCACGCTGCAGATCCGCGGCGCGACGGCGCACAACCTGCGCGACGTCGACGTCGACATCCCGCTCGGGGTGCTTGCCGTCATCACCGGCGTCGCCGGCTCCGGCAAGAGCTCGCTCGTGCACGGGTCGATCCCCGCCGGCGCGGGTGTGGTGTCGGTCGACCAGGGCGCGATCCGCGGCTCGCGACGGAGCAACCCGGCGACCTACACCGGGCTGCTCGACCCGATCCGCAAGGCGTTCGCGAAGGTCAACGGCGTGAAACCGGCGCTGTTCAGCGCCAACTCCGAGGGCGCCTGCCCCAGCTGCAACGGCGCCGGCGTCATCTACACCGACCTGGCGATGATGGCCGGCGTCGCCACCACCTGCGAGGAGTGCGAGGGAAAGCGGTTCCAGGCATCGGTGCTGGATTACCACCTCGGCGGCCGCGACATCAGCGAGGTGCTCGCGATGTCGGTGACCGAGGCCGAGGAGTTCTTCGGCGCCGGTGAGGCGCGCACGCCGGCCGCGCACGCCATCCTCGACCGGCTCGCCGACGTCGGGCTCGGCTACCTCAGCCTCGGCCAGCCGCTCACCACGCTGTCCGGCGGCGAGCGGCAGCGGCTCAAGCTGGCCACCCACATGGCCGAGAAGGGCGGCGTCTACGTCCTCGACGAGCCGACCAGCGGCCTGCACCTCGCCGACGTCGAGCAGCTGCTCGGCCTGCTCGACCGGCTCGTCGACTCCGGCAAGTCGGTCATCGTCATCGAGCACCACCAGGCGGTCATGGCGCACGCCGACTGGATCATCGACCTCGGCCCCGGCGCCGGCCACGACGGCGGCCGGATCGTCTTCGAGGGCACCCCCGCCGACCTCGTCGCCGCCCGCTCCACCCTCACCGGCGAGCACCTCGCGGCTTACGTCGGCACCTGACCGAGACCCTCGCGGACACCGTCGCTGAGCCGCTCCGTCCGGTCTCCCGAAGCGGGACGCGGGGTGCCACGCGACGCGGTCTTCAGCCCAGGAACGTCGCGGTCGTCGCCACGAACCGGTCGGCGTCGTCGAGCCACGGAAAGTGGCCTGCTTCTGGTTGAACGACGAGCTCGGCGTCAGGGAACAGCTCGGCGAATTCGGCCACGACGCTCGGGGTCGTGTTCAGGTCGACCTCGCCGGCAAGGAGCAGCACCGGCGCGTCGAACGCGGCGAGCGCCGCGCGGGTGGCATCGGGGTCGAATGCGCCCTCGGCGCCGAAGGCGGCTGCGGCTTCCTCGTTCCGGTGGCCGTTCTGGGCCGCCTGGTGGGCTTGTGCCGCCGCATCCCATCGGCCGTAGAAGAAGGGATCGATGGCCTTCCAGCTGTCGTCGGTGGCGTTGCCGGCCACGATCGCCTCAAGGGCGGCGAAGGCCTCTCCGAACCAGGGCTCGTCCTTGCGGAGCCGCGCTGTCGCGAGCCGGTCCTCGCCGGTGGCGTTGATGTCGACGGCCCTGGTGCTCGGAGTGACCAGAAGGAGCTTGCCGACACGTTCGGGGTGCCGGGCCGCATACAGCGTCGCGAGGTTCGCGCCGGCGCAGTGCGCGAGCAGGTCCACCCGGTCAAGACCAAGGTGCTCGCGCAGCGCCTCCACATCATCGACAAGCCGGTCGCAGCGGTAGGAGGCGGCATCCTCCGGTATCGCGGACCGGCCGGTGCCGCGAAGGTCCACCATGACCAATCGCCGATGCGCCGACAGGCCGCCGAGCTCGCCGAGGTAGTCGCAGTCCTGCATCGGGCCGCCCGGCAGGCAGATCAGCGGGACGCCCTCTCCGAACACGTGGTAGGCGAGGTCGGTTCCATCATGCGCGGCGTAGGGAGACATGGCGAAGATGCTGGCAGCGGCCTCCCGCCAAGGCAACCGGCACATACCGGCTCCGATCCCCTGGTGAACGAACGACATATCGACGGGGTCGCGGCCAGGGTGGGCGGCACGGGCCGATAGCTGCCTGGTGTGGCGTGCGGCGGCGCCGATCGACGAGGTGTCAGCGTGTGCCGCACGGAGCCGGGCGTATCAGCGGACCGGCTGGGTCAGCCGCTTGCGGATGATCCATTCGGCCACCGCGAGGTTGATCACCCAGCCCGCGCCCACGAGCACCGCTCTGCTCGTCTCGTCAGGCGTCCCGACGATCAGGAGCCAGGGCAAGTTGGTCAGCACCTGCGTGCCCGCGCCGAGGCCGATCGCGTAACCGCGCATCATCCACGCGCGGTGCCGGGCGATGTCCCGCCGCCGGATCGCGGCGAGGCCGAGGACGATCGATGCGACCATGGCCGAGCCGAACACGAGCCGCAAGCCGGAAAGGAGATCACCATCGCCCGGAGGGCGGGCATAGAACAGGGTCATCCACAGACCCGAGAGCGCTGCGGCGAGTCCGCATGGGATCAGGAGCCACCCCGCGGCGCGGTGCCACCCGGGCCTGCGGCGCCGGAAACCGGGGACGAACTGGAAGGCCCCCAGCACGCTGTACAGGCTGACGCTGAAGATGTGCAGCACCACGGGTAGGGGCGCCGCGAAGAACCGCGCGTTTTCCGGGGTGACTTCCGCGCCGCCGGTCAGCTGCGCCACCCGGAACGCGCCGAAGGCCATCGGAATGGCGTTGAGCAGGATCAGCGCCGCGGGCACGAGCCATTCCGCCCTCGAGCCGGAGGTCGCGGCGCGAGTCCCCGGCTGGTTCCGGTCCTCCGCCGGTCCGCCGCTTCGCGGCGACCGCGGGACGGGGGGTGTCACGTCGAGCTCTTGTCGGGTCATGACTCGATCGTGACGGCTCCGGTGGTGCGGCTCATCGGTGGAACGGCCTGACCTGAGCGACCGATCGTCCGACGCCGACGTCGTACTTTCGGTCGATGGCGATCTCGACGTGGTCGCGGGCGCCGAGCTTGGTCATCAGGCTGGCGATGAGGTCTTCACGGTACTGAGGGTGATGGAGAGCTCGCCGGCGATCTCGCTGCTGGTCCGCCCGCGTGCCACGGTGCAAAGGATCTGCTCTTCCCGGTACGTGAGCGACCCGGTTCGGGGCAGTACGGCGGTCAGGGTCCAGCTCCAGCCGAGGGGGGCAGGTCGTCGAGGTCGCCGGAGATCTCCACATCGACGTGCGGATTGGAGCGTGCCCGGCTCGCGAGCCGGGCGAGATCGGCGACGCGCGGGCTGGGCGCCAGGTCCGCCGGTCGGTTCCGGCGCAGGACGCGGACCATGGCGCGCATCTCGGCGAGCGTGCGCGACGCCTCGGCCTCGATCAGGTGGAGCGCGTCGGTCGCGGCGTCCGGCTGCGACGGTGAGGTCGCGAGGCCCGCCTGTGCGCGGATCGCGATCGCCGAGACGTGATGGGCGACGGTGTCGTGCAGGTCGCGGGCCAGGCGTTCACGTTCGAGCAGCTTGACCTGGTCGAACTCGCGCATCCTCGCCCTGGCCCGATACCGGAACGCCACGCCCAGGGCGATGGCCGAGGACACGACGGCGACTGCGCCGACCGCGTCGCCGAGGCCGGTGTAGTGGGAGACCAGCGAGACGCTCGCCTTGACGAGAATGATGGCCAGCCCGATCGCGGCCTCCCGCCCGGACCCCCACCGGAACAACGCGTACGGCAGGATCAGCAGAAACGCCATCGTGTACATCTCTGGAGGGGTGCCGCCCGCCGGCAGTGAGGCAAGGCCCGTGGCGCCGAAGGCGATCGCGACCATCAGCAGCGGCCTGGTCCGGCGCCACAGCAACGTGGGCGCCAGCCCGGCGACGAGGATCACGGAGGTAGCCCGCCAGGGAAGATCGGGCCGCAGAACCCCTTCGAGCACCGCGAGCGGCACGAGCACTCCCACGAGCGCCCAGTCACGCCACACCCGCCGCGGCGGGCTGGGGGGACGGGGCTCGTCCCACATGGAACGAAGAAGGGGGTGCACGCACTCATGGTACGAGAGCCCCCGCCGCTCCTGATCAGCCCAAAGTACGAGAAACGCGCAAACTCCCCCGGCGCGCGCGATGAACGATCAGCCCCGGTGGCCCGGACCGCGCCGCGCGAGGTGACGGCCGGTGCCGGCTTCCCGCAGGACGGCCACGACCGGCCCGCACAGGCGCGGTTGGCGGGAGCCGGCCCTCGACCGGCGTCCAGGGCCGGGCACGTGCCGGCGAGAACCTGAATCTCGACGGCTCCACTGTGGGCAAGCGGACCTGGGAGGACTTCCCGGCAGAGCGAGCGAGCCGGGGCTAGCCCGATCAGAGAAGATCCTCAGATAACCGGTTGCCCGCCGGGCACGCCGCCTGTTGTACTCGCGATCGACACACCCGTCAGCCGAGGAGGCGAAATGAGGCACGCGTTCATGTCCGTCCAGAACGCTCCAGTCACGTATGCAAAGGACATGACGCTTGTCGACCTCGTTGACCTCGGGGAGGGCGGCCTCCGGTAGGCGCGTTCTCCGTTCTCTCCTGCCTGGGCCAGGCTCCGCCGTACTCCTGGCTCTGGCCGTTACGGCCACGACGGCCCTGCCGCTCGCGGCGCCGCAGTTCACCCGCCGGTTCGTCGACGACGCGACCGGTGGCGCGGGCATCCACCAGCTCACCCTTGTCGCGCTGAGCTACCTCGGCCTGACGGTCGCCGGGCAGGCCGCCCGGATGGTCACCGCCTGGCTGGGCAGCAGGGTGGCCTGGGACGGGACCAACCGCCTGCGCGAACGGCTGGCCGAGCACGCGCTCAGCCTGGACATGGCCTTCCACGGCAGGCACACGCCCGGCGAGATGATCGAGCGGGTCGATGGCGATGTAATCGCCGTCGCCGACTTCGTCGTGGCATTCCTGCTGGACGTGGTGGTCAGCGTGCTGCTGCTGTGCGGGGTGATCGTGGTGGTGTTCACCATCGACCCCGGCATCGGCGTGGTGCTACTCGCCTACTGCGTGTTGATCGGCTTCGGCATGGTCCGTGCGCAGCGCCTCGCCGTGCCTTCCGCCACGCGTTCGCGGGCCGCCAGCGCCGCCCTGTTCGGCTACATGGAGGAGCGGCTGGCCGGGGCGGAGGACCTGCGCGCCAACGGCGCGGGCGAGCACGCTGTGCGCCGCCTCTACCAGGTCAGCGCCGCGCTGTGGCGGGCCGAGCTGCGCGGGGACACGGTGGGCAGCGGCATCCTGGCCGGTACGAGCGTGGCGTTCGCGACGGGCACGGCGCTCATGCTGGCTCTGTCGGGCACGCTCAGCGTCGGCACCGCGGTGCTGCTGTTCCAGTACACGCTCCTGGTGCGCACGCCGTTCGAGCGGCTGATCGACCAGCTGCGCCAGTACCAGACGGCCCTTGCCGGAATGCGGCGCATCGGCGACCTGCTGGCCGAACAACGCACGCTGCCGGTGCCCTCCACGGTCAAGGACCTGCCGGAGACCGGACCGCTGGGTCTGGAGTTCGACGCCGTCGACTTCGCCTACGACGACGAGCCGGTGCTCAAGGGCGTCACCATCAGCCTGGCGCCCGGCGAAACGCTCGGCTTGGTGGGCCGCACGGGAAGCGGCAAGACCACCATCGCCCGACTGGTGGCGCGCCTGTACGACCCGACGGCGGGCGCGGTCCGGGTCGGGGGCCTGGACCTGCGTGAGATCGGTGCCGCGTCGGTCCGCAGGAGGATCGGGGTGGTGACCCAGGACGTGCAGCTGTTCGCCGCCAGCGTCCGGGACAATCTCACCCTGTTCCGGCCCTATGGCGACGACGATCGCTTGCGGGCCGTCCTCGTCGAAGTCGGGCTCCCCGATTGGGACCTCGACGCCCAGCTCGGCAAGGTCTCGGCAGGTCAGGCGCAGCTGCTGGCCTTCGCGCGGGCCTTCCTCTCCGACCCCGGGCTCGTGGTGCTCGACGAGGCGTCCAGCCGGCTCGACCCGGCCACCGAACGCCGCATCGAGGGCAGCATGACACGGCTGCTGTCCGGCAGGACCGGCGTGCTCATCGCACACCGGCTCGCGTCGCTGTCCCGGGTGGACCAGATCGCCGTCGTGTCCGACGGCGAGATCATCGAGTACGGCAGGCGGCAGGATCTCCTCGCCGACCCGGCCAGCCGCTTCACGCACATGCTTTCCGGGGTGGGTCGGTGAAGCCCGTCATGGTGGTGTCCACCGCGCTGGCCCGCTTCCACCTGCGCCGCTACCTCATCGGCGGGCTGCTGTGGCTGCCGGTCAGCGTCCTGCCGCTGGGCAGCGGGCTGGTCCTGCGGCAGCTGTTCGACGACCTCACCACCAGCCGGCTGCCGCTGCTGCTGTGCGCGGCGTTCGTGGGGGTGGAGCTGGTCCGCGGCCTGATGATCGTCGTCGCCTGGACCTACGGCGACTACTGGTGGATCGCGGCGGCGACCCTGCTGCGAGCCAACGTGCTGCGCTCGATCCTGACCGGCCGGGGACGGGTGCCGCACTCCTCCGGCGAGGCGCTCGCCCGGATGCGCGACGACGTGAGCGACGTGGTGGAGTTCGTGGACGAGTCGGTGCCGCTGGCCGGAGCCACGCTGTTCAGCGCCGCCGCGGTGGCGATCATGGCGTCCATCGACCCGGTCATCACGCTGGTGCTGGTCATGCCGACGATCGCGATCGGACTGCTGAGCCGCCGGATGAACCGGCTGATCAGGAGGCTGCACCAGCGGGCCCGCGTGCTCGGCGCGGCCGTCACCGGCTACCTGGGCGAGATCTTCGGCGGCGTGCTGGCCATCAAGACCGCCGGGGCCGAGGAGGCGGCGCTGGAGCGTTTGCGCCGGCACAACCGCCTGCGTCGCGAGGCGGCGGTGAAGGACCGGCTCGCGACCGACCTGCTAAGCACCGCGACCGACGCGACCGTCGAGATCAGCATCGGCCTGGTCCTGCTGCTGGCCGCCCCTGCTATGCGCCGTGGCGAGTTCACGGTGGGCGACCTGGTGCTGTTCACCACCTATGTCGGCTGGCTCACCGCGTTGCCGCGGTCCATCGGCGTGATCCTTTCGCGCATGCCCCAGGCGGGCGTGTCCACCGAGCGGCTCACCCAGATGATGGGCCCAGGAGAGGACCTGTCGCGTGACACCGGTGTCTGGTTCCACCAGGAGTACCCCGCTGTGGTTCACCCGGTTCACGGCGACCCGCTTGAGGTGCTGCGGGCGCGGAACCTCACTGTCGGGTACGGCTTGCACGGGGTGGACCTGGAGATCAGGCGGAACTCGTTCACGGTCATCACCGGCGCGGTCGGCTCGGGCAAGACGACGCTGGTGCGTGCCCTGCTCGGCCTGGAACCGCTGGCCGCCGGCACCATCTGCTGGAACGGCAGGCGGGTGGCCGACCCCGGCCGCTTCCTGGTACCCGGCCGGGTCGCCTACGTCGGGCAGGTGCCGCGGCTGTTCTCCGCCTCTCTGCGGGAGAACCTGCTGCTCGGCCGGCCCTCCGAGCATCTGGGACGGGCGGTGGAACTGGCGGCGTTCGACCGTGACCTGGCCGCGATGCCCGAGGGCCTGGACACGGAGGTCGGTTCCCGGGGTGTGCGGCTGTCGGGCGGGCAGGCGCAGCGGGTGACCGCCGCGCGGGCGCTGGTCCGCTCGCCTGACCTGCTCGTGGTGGACGACCTGTCCTCGGCCTTGGACGTGGAGACCGAACGGCGGCTGTGGGAGCGGATCAGCGGGGTCTCCACGCTCCTTGTGGTCTCCCACCGGCCCGCCGTACTGGCACGGGCCGATCAGATCATCGTCCTCGATCGGGGCCGGCTGGTCGGCCGGGGGTCGCTGGACGAGCTGCTGCAGACCTGCCCCGAGATGCGGCGGCTGTGGTCGCTCAGCCCGTTGGATGGGGGGTCTTCTCCCGAACGTGACCTCAGCCCCAAAGTAGCTCTGGGTAATACTTGTAACACTGCGTGATCTAGCGAGTGGGGGTCACCGACGTCGGGCAGCCGGATCGCGGCCTTCTTGCCAGCGGGCCAGGGCCTCGGGAGAGACGCGCGCGTAGCGAGTGAGGGACGCCACCGAGGTGTGGCCGGAGTAGGCGAGCAGGGTGGAGGTGTTGGCGCCGTCTTCGGCGGCGTGGGTCAGGGCACTGTGGCGTAGTTGGTGCAGTGTCCAGGGGCCGCCGGTCAGTTGTGCGGTGGTGGTCTCGAAGAGTTCGGCGGCGCGGCGGTAGGACAGCCGCGCTCGACCGCTGGCGGGATCGAGGTCACCGGGCGGCAACTGGACGCGGGCACGGCGGTCGGTGAGGAAGACCGGGCCGGCGCGGCGGCCGTCCAGCAGGCGGGGTAGCAGGCGGGCGGTGGCGGTGCGCCAGACGATGACGTCGACCGCGCCGCCCTTGCGCCGTACCGTCGCTCGCCGGTTGCGCAGGTCGAGTTCGGCGACGTCGAGGGCCAGGACCTCTTGTGCTCTGGCCGCGCTCTCATATAGCAGCCGATACAGAGTACGTTCGCGCAGGCCCAGAGTGGGGCGGGCGAGCAGCGCCTCGACATCGGCGCGGCCCAGTGCCCGGGTCCGATCCGGAGTGCGGGCTCGGCGGCGGATACGGCGCAGCGGGTCGCCGCTCAGCCAGTTCTGGTCGCGCCACCAGGCGCAGGCGGAGCCGAGGGCGTCCAGGCGGGCGTTGATGGTGGCCGCGGCCGCGTCGCCCCAGCGGCCGGCGAACCATGCCGCGACGCGGTCGGCGCCGGCCTCGCCGTCCAACTTGGTCACGGCGGCGTGCTCGCCGAGTTCGGCCACCAGCGCGCGGGTCGCGATCGTGTAGGCGCGGGCGGTGTTGGGGTTGGCGATGGTGGCCAGGAACGCCTCGGCGGCCGCCCCGAGGCGGGGCGCGTTCACACCGACGTTGACATCGAGCCGGTGCGCGGTCGCCATTAAAGGGGTCTCCTGACCTGCTATCGCAGATAAGCAGTGGGAGTCACTGGTGCCGCACGGAGGTGTTCTCCCACGACGGTGCTCACGCTATCGCAGATAATGCTCCCCTATCTGCGATAGGACGCAGCTCGGCCACCTCGATAGGTGTGCATAACTAGTCATTTGGGATTGACTACTCGTATAACGCAAATCCGCCCCGAATGGGTCGGGCATTGTGGTTAAGTGCTGCCGCGATCACGCATGGCCCCTTTCCGTAGTTATCCATGAAACGAGAGATGCGATATGCGCAAGAAGCGCCAATCTCGCCGAAGTGGTCGAAATCGCCCAGCTTCCGCGCCGGGCGATCCAGCATTGCCATCGGAGGCTGGTAAGACTTCACCGCTGAAGGGTGGCGCCATGGTGATGACGGGCGACCACAAGCAAATCACGGCGGAAGCGCCGCCGCCGGGCGCTCCTCGCCGATGGAGCCGGTCCGAAGTCCTCAAGGGAGCCGCCATCACGGTGGTCGGAGGAGTCTTCCTGGGCGGTGCAGGCTGGGTCATCAAGCAGCTTGTGGATGTCTCAGCGGCAGGGGATGGCATACGGGGAACCGTGCGGGACGACATCCGAACCACGGTCGAGGTCGTCTACCTGGACGACGAGGGCAGATCCAAGGCCATGGCGTCATTGTTCCAGCCTGATGCCGACTTGACGGCATTGATGGCGAAGCCGGGAGCGGCAGCCAATCCCGCCCTCGACAATCGGCTGCGCTCTCTGGGAGCCTTTCACGTGGGCGCCTTGAGCTTGCGGCTCACCTTGGAGGGCCGGCTCAACCAGGAAGTTCGGGTCCTCGACATCAGCCCTGTTCTCATGGGGCAGCGCAGCGCACCTCTTGACGGAACGCTGTTCTACATGCCCCCGCAGGAAGCCGACCCCGTCATGGACATGATCTTCGATATGGACGCGTTGTCGCTTATAGCGCATGAGGTCAATGAGAACGGGAGCGTCGGCAGGCCATTCTTCGAGAAGAACAACATCTCCTTACCGGACACACAGCAAGACACCGTCATCATTCGGACATTTACCACGAAGCATTCAATAACCTTCTTTCTGCGCATACAGTATAGGGTTGGGGGCGAGATAAGGCATATGGACATCTATGACCAAGGCAAACCATTTCACCTGACGGCAATGAACTGCGATCGCGATCAGCAGGCGCGCTATCGCCGAGCCTTCGCCCTCAATCCCGATTTTTCCCTCCGCGCCGTGTCAGATTCTGCGACGTTAGGTTGTGTAGCGGGCTATAAGCAGTTGTAAGTCTCCAGAGTCAGGCGGCGACAGTAGTTCGGCGGAGCCGTGTCGTAGTGGTGACTTGCCTGTATCCAGATGACGTCAAGCAGCCAGGCCCAAGTCCAGGTGGGTGTCCATGTCGATCTGGATGGTGCCGTACAAGTTGGCGTGCGACCAGAAGAGTGGACTGAGTGCGCGCCGGTCGGCGTCGGTGAGCCGCTCAGCCCAGGCCGGGTCCATGAGAAGCGACTGAACCAGGACGGTGTTGACGAAGACCAGGGCTGACTGCAGCAGGTGCAGGGCGAGCATGGAGACTTCCTGGTTCTCCCGGTCGGTGCCGCCGATGGTGCCGGCCTTGCCGTAGAACAGATCGGCGTTGGCGGAGTTCCAGTTCTCCACCACCTGCAGGCCCTCGTGGATCTCCCGGCGTAGCCCTTCGGAGGCCATGTACTCGGCGATGAAGACTGACTTGACCGCCCGGCCGACTTCTTCGATGGCGCGGTAGGTGGGGTGCTTGGGGCCGCCGCGGGTGAAGCGGCGCAGTACTTGTTCGGCCTCGCCGGTGCGCAGCTTCAGGGCGGTGGCGTACTTGACCATCTGGTCGTACTGCTGGGCGATCAGCTCCCAGTCGATGGTGCGCTCGCTCACCATGCCGGCCAGGCACGTGGGTACGGGCTGCTCGGCGTCGATCCGGACGAGCTTTTGGTGGGAGACGTTCTTCATTCGCGGCAGCAGCTTGAAGCCCAAAAGGTGGGAGAAGGCGAAGCCGACCAGGTTCTGGCCGTGGGTGTCGGTGTACTGCCGGTCGATGGTGGCGTCCGTGCAGTGCCGCAGCACGCCCTCGATCATCGCCGAGACCTCCGAGGCAGAACAGGACTTGAGCTGGGAGTACACGCACACCGACTTGCGCTCCACGTGCCAGTAGATCATCACGCCGTGGCCGCCGTAGCGCACGTGGTACTCCGTCATCAGGTTGGAGGACCACGAGCCGAACTTCTTGGAGTCGCTCGCGCAGGCGGTGCCGGTGCCCCACCAGGCCTCATCGCGCGCCCGCAGGGTGGCGTTCACCAGGGTCGCGATCGCGTTGCGCAGGTTGTCGCGGTTGACGAACAGGTAGCGGGTCGTGCGCAGCGCGGCCTCGCTCTCGCCGTGCTTGCCGCCGTCGGCCACCCGCTTGATCCCGATGTTGGTGCCCAAGGCGTAGAGCACCAGCAGCAGACGCTTGCGGATCACCTCCCGCGGGGTGTTCTCCCTCGTGGCGATAGTGGAGAAGTCGTCGGTGAACTGGGTGACGAAGTCAGACTCCTTAAGGAAGTCCAGCAGGTCGATGACGCCCCAGCGGGCCGCGACCGCGGCGTGCAGCGCCCGCAGGTTCTCCGGCGTCTTCAGCTTGCCCAGGTCGGGCACATGCCACATCGGCTCACCGCGGTGGGTCTTGACCTTGGTGCCGCCTGAGCGCTTCTTGGTGATCGCGGCCGCGCAGCCGGCCATCGAGGTGCGCATCGCCTCCTGCAACGTGGCGATGAACTCGGCCGCGTCCAGGGGCTGGCGCAGGTTTTCGTAGTGCACGTCGCGGTTGTCCTCGAAGTCAGCCGGTAGGTCCTCTTCGGGGTTGCGCCAGCGGGCGGCGCCCTCGACGTAGATCTCCCGGCGGCGCAGCGCGTCCTTCACCGCGATCAGCACGCACAGCTCGTAGGAGACCCGCTCGACTACCCCGTCGCCGTCGACCACCGCCTCCCGCCACCCGTCCGGGACCACGCCGGTGATCGGCACCTTGTCGACGCCGTCGTAGTGGCGAATCTTGCTCGGCGCGTCGGCGTAGCGGCCCAGCAGGTCCAGGGCGTCCATCACCGGCCGGTAGGCGGTGTTGTTGCACTTGAACTCGATCGCGGCCAGCAGCTTGGGCAGCATTCGCCGGTAGTAGGTCGAATAGGAGCTGGTCAGCACGGTGCGCACCCGCGCCCGGTAGGTCTTGGCGTCGGCCACCAGCGCTCGCAGTGTGCTCTCGCCGACCGCGGGGTAGACCACCTGCCGCACCGACTCATCAGGGGCGGCAAGGGAGGCCTCGGCGATCGAGTACAGCTTGGCGGTCTTGCCGTGCACCTTCTTGGCCTCGGCGTACATCGCTTGTTCGACCCTGCGTTCAGCCTTCGTGTTGACCTTCGCGACCAGGCCGATCAACAAGTCCACCAGAGCGTCGGTGATCTCGGCGGTACGGCACCAGGCCAGAGCGGCCACCAGCGTCAGGCGCACCGGCTCGGGGTTGGCGGCGAAATCGGAGGGGTGCGAAGCCATCGCCCGTGCTCGCCAGGAGGCCACCAGCTTGTCGGAGAACCCGCCGAACAAGTCCGCCGGCAGCCCCAGCGCCTTGCTACGCCGCAGTTTGACGATCTCCTCCAGCAGCGTCTCCAGCCCCAGCCGACCCGGGTCGGATTTCAGCTCGGCCAAGAACCCGTCCGCTCCGGTGGCCAACTCCAGCAGCGCGGCGGTCGAGTCGGCCGACAGGCACCCGGTCACCCGCTCACAGAACGCCCGCTCGAACCGGGCCCGGCAGCCGCGCACGATACGTTCGGTCCGGCCGAGCGGCTCGATCTTCAGGTTCCGGCAACGCGACAGCATCGCCGCCCGAAGCCCCTCATCGCTCAGCACCATCGGGCAGATGTCACTGGCCAGCCACTCGATCAGCGCGTCCTCATCGGCCCGGGTCGATTCGCGAAACCCCAGTGCCTTGCGGATCTGCGCACGGTGGTACTCGATCGTGCTGCCCGTCCACGGGTAGTCGGCCAGCGAGCCCGGCTCGACCTTCACCTGTCCGGCCACGTAGTCCACCGCGGCTTTAGGGAACTCCCCGACATGCCGGGGGAAGCGGGCCTCCAGCTCGAAGAACTTCAGCATCAGGCCAAAGCCCAGCCGCGTCGCGCCCGACTCGTTCGACACCAACTCCCAGTCGTCATCCAGCAACGTCCACGCTGCGATCAGCTCTTCCGGTTCCCACTCCCGACGCATCAGCACACCGCCACTCGTCGAACGATCCCCGAGATCGGGAACACAGTCGAAGGCCACGGCACTGCTACCGGACGGTATGCCCGACTCGTGACGATCACGAACCGCAACCGTGATCTACCCCAGAGCTACCTTGGGGCTGGGGTCACGTTCGGGAGAAGACCCCCGGATGAGTCTGCTCCCAAAAGGCGTCACGGCCAGTGAGCTTGCCTCGGCCGAGGGAGTGCGCCACCGGTCGATGACGGCGACGGTCGCGTCGCTGATCGCCTTGGGGCTGGTGGAACGCCGGCCCGACCCCGATGACGGGCGCCGTCTGCTGATCGGGCTGACCGCGGAGGGGCGCACGGGTGGAGGAGGGGCGGCGGGCCCAGCAGGAATGGCTTGCCGGTGAGTTGCAGGAGAAGTGCACGGAAGAGGAACGACGGGCCGTGATCGCCGCCATGGCCGTGCTTGAGCGCCTCACCCATGACTGACCAGAAAACAGAGGGGCGAGGCAGGACGGCGACGGCGGGCTTCGACCGGCTGCCGCCGATGATGCTGGGCTCGGTCCTGAACCCGATCAACTCGACGATCATCGCCGTCACGCTCGTACCCATCGGCGACCCAGCCGGTTCCCGGCGTACCGCGACCGTAAGAGTTGACGGGTCCACCCGGGCTGTGGGATGCTGAACGCGGCACCGAGGTTGACACTTACAGTAAACTTGGCTATACGTTTCAATTTGCGTTATGCTGCTCTCTCGCGCTGCCTCTCAACGCCCCGATTTCCACCGGGGCGTTTGGCGTGCGCGCAGTTCGATTCCATCCGTGCCCTCCGGAAGGACATCTGTTGGCAGCCTCGCGCAACGCCTCCGCCGTACCCGCTGGTCCCCGCCGCGTCTCATTTTCGCGCATCCAGGAGCCTCTCGAAGTTCCTGACCTTCTCGCTCTGCAGACCGAGTCTTTCGATTGGCTGCTCGGCAACGAGAAATGGCGGTCCCGGGTCGAAGCGGCCCGCCAGGCCG
>NZ_JBFBIK010000148.1:0-15996 GCF_040685555.1 Sphaerisporangium sp. NPDC088356 | reverse complement strand
CGTGTGGCCCGCCGCCCCTTCTTCAGTGGTCACCCGGGAGAACCCGGGCGCGCGAGGCGCTAGTCGCGCTCGGAGCTGACCGTGGTCTTCTGGACCTGGAGCAGGAACTCCGCGTTGGACTGCGTCTCCCTCATCTTCTCCAGCAGGAGTTCGAGCGCCTGCTGCATGTCGAGGGCGTGGAGCACGCGACGCAGCTTCCAGACGATCTGGAGCTCGTCCCTGGACATGAGGATCTCTTCCTTACGGGTGCCGGACGCGTCGACGTCCACCGCGGGGAAGATGCGCTTGTCGGCCAGGGAGCGGTTGAGCTTGAGCTCGGCGTTGCCGGTGCCCTTGAACTCCTCGAAGATGACCTCGTCCATCTTGGAGCCGGTCTCCACCAGCGCCGTGGCGAGGATCGTCAGCGAGCCGCCGTTCTCGATGTTGCGGGCGGCGCCGAAGAACCGCTTGGGCGGGTACAGCGCGGTCGAGTCGACACCACCGGAAAGGATGCGCCCGGACGCCGGGGCCGCGAGGTTGTACGCGCGGCCGAGGCGGGTGATGGAGTCGAGGAGCACGACCACGTCGTGGCCCAGCTCCACCAGCCGCTTGGCGCGCTCGATGGCGAGCTCGGCGACAGTGGTGTGGTCCTCGGCGGGACGGTCGAAGGTCGAGTGGATGACCTCGCCCTTCACCGACCTCTGCATGTCGGTGACCTCTTCCGGACGCTCGTCCACCAGGACGACCATCAGGTGGCACTCGGGGTTGTTCCGGGTGATCGCGTTGGCGATCGCCTGGAGCACCATCGTCTTGCCGGCCTTCGGCGGCGAGACGATGAGACCACGCTGGCCCTTGCCGATGGGCGCGACCAGGTCGATGATCCGGGTCGTCAGGATGCTCGGGTCGGTCTCCAGGCGGAGCCGCTCCTGCGGGTACAGGGGGGTCAGCTTGGAGAAGTCCGGGCGGTTGCGCCCCTGCTCGGGGTCCATGCCGTTGACGGTGTCGAGCCGCACGAGGGCGTTGAACTTCTCGCGGCGCTCGCCGTCACGCGGCTGGCGGACCGCGCCGGTGATGACGTCGCCCTTGCGCAGGCCGTTACGGCGGATCTGCGCCAGCGAGACGTACACGTCGTTGGAGCCCGGCAGGTAACCGCTGGTGCGCACGAACGCGTAGTTGTCGAGGATGTCGAGGATGCCGGCGATCGGGATGAGGACGTCGTCGTCACCGATCACGGGCTCGTTGCTGTCGAAGCGGTCGCGGCCACGACGGTTGCGCTCCCTGAACCGGCCACGGCGACCGCGGCGGTCGTCGTCACCCTGCGGGTCGGGACCCTGGTCACGCCCCTGGCCACGGCCCTGGTCGCGCGTCTGCTCACGGCCCTGGTCGCGCGTCTGCTCACGGCCCTGGTCGCGCGTCTGCTCGCGGCCCTGGTCGCGGGACTGCTCGCGGCCCTGGTCGCGGGACTGCTCGCGGCCCTGGTCGCGGGACTGCTCGCGACCCTGGTCACGGCCCTGGTCGCGCGTCTGGTCACGGCCCTGGTCACGGCGGCCCGGAGCGTCGCCCGCGTCGGCGGCGCGCTGCTCGGGGCGGCTGTTGTCGTTCCGGTTGTCCGGGCGGTTGTCGCCACGGTCACGCCGGTCGTTGCCACGGCCACGGCGCTCGCCGCGCTCGGCGCGATCGCCGCGCTCGCGGCGGGACTCGCCTCGCTCGGGCCGCGTCTCGGCCTGACCGGCCTCGACGGGCGCGGCGGCGGGGGCGGACGCGGCGGCCACGGGAGCCTGCTCGACGGGCTGCGCCTCCACGACGGGTGCCCGCTCTTCGCGGGTCTCGACGACGGCCTCGACCGGTGCCGGGCGGGAACGTTCCCGGCGGGTACGGGCGGGTCGCTCGGCCACCGGCTCCGCGGTGACCGCGGGTGCCGCGGTGGCCGTGGGAGCCGGCGCGGCAGTGGGCTCGGCGGAGGTAGAGGCACCGTCAGCAGTTACGCCCTGCTTCTCCTGGATGGCCGCGATGAGCTGGCTCTTGCGCATCCGTCCGGTCCCGCTGATGCCCAGGCTCGACGCGAGAGCCTGCAACTCGGGCAGCACCATGGCGGACAGGCCGGTGCCAGAGCGACGGCGCGGCTTGGCCGCGGCGCGGGTGGGGGTGTCGCCGGCGACCGGCGGCACTGTGCCGGAGACGTCGGAGAGGAGTTCGGTGGTGTCGCTCAACTAAAAGGTCCTTCCCAGGGGTCGGGCGTCGGCCACGATCAGCCAGGCGTCCCGGTGGTGCGACCCGGCGGGACAGACCGGGTCGGGCTGTACGAATTTCTAAGGTGTCGGGAAGTCGGTGCGTCGAACCGGCACATGGCCGTCACCGTCGAGATTCGCGAGCCGTTGGGGGCCCGGGGGTCGCCCCCCGGCTGGTTACCGCCGACCAGATGTCGATGTCCGTCGAACGCGCATGTCCCCGATTACGCCGCTTCTCGACGCGCCAACCGGATGTGGACCAACCGGAGGTGATCAATTCGGGAAGCCCGCTGTGCGGCCTACGTCTTGCGACGGAAGGCGCGATCCAGCGATGTATGGCTGACAAGCACGCACCCGCAACGGGGGCATCTGGTGCGGCTACCAGCCTAACATCACCAGCGCACACTGCTATTCCCTGAAGGTCGAAGATGCATCAGCGTGTCTCGGGAAACTGAACGCTCGCGCCAGACTGGTCGACGTCCAATGGCTGGATGTGCCAGTCACTACCCACTTCCGACGCGATCAAATCATGGGTATCCGTCGTTCCGAACACGAGAACCGTCGGACCGGCCCCCGACACAACGGCGGGCACCCCGGCCACGCGGAGACGTTTTACCAGATCAGCCGTGTCCGGCATCGCAGGCGCGCGGTAGGTCTGATGCAGACGGTCTTCGGTGGCGGCTAGCAACAACCCGCTCTCGGGCCGCTGGGTAAGCGCCGCGATGAGCAGGGCGGCGCGTCCGGCGTTCGCCGCTGCGTCGGCATGCGGCACGTCCTTCGGCAGAAGCCCGCGCGCCTCCTCGGTGGAGAGCCGGGTTCTCGGCACACACACCACAGGTCGCACGCCCCCATGCGGGCTCAACTTCAGCTTACGCGGAGTTCCGGCCAGGTCGGTCCACGCGATGGTGAGACCTCCGGAAAGGCACGGTGCGACGTTGTCGGGGTGGCCCTCGATCTCGGTGGCCAGCGCGAACACCTCGTCGTCCGGCATGCCGGGCGCGGCGAGCGCCCGGGCGGCCATGATGCCCGCGCTGATGGCGGCGGAGGAGGAACCGAGCCCACGGGCGTGCGGGATGCGGTTGAGGCACCGCAGCCGGATGCCTCGCGGCTGCGGGACGCCCGCGCGGTCGAAGGTGGCGCGCATCGCCCGCACGATCAGGTGGCCCTCGCCGGTGTCGAGCTCCCCCGCCCCCTCGCCCTCGACCTGGACCTCCACGGCACGGCCGCCCGAGGGAACCTGATCGACGACGCCGGCCTCGACCTCGTCGTACAGGGTGAGGGCGAGGCCCAGCGAGTCGAAGCCTGGCCCGAGATTCGCGCTGGTGGCGGGCACGCGGACGACGACGGTGTTGCGCGTTGCCATGCGTTTCCTCGATTTTTCCTCAGACTCGGCGATCTCGAACGGCTCAGGCGAGCTCGAGCGCACCGGCGGCCGCGAAGGCGTCGACCGGGATCGTCAGCGGGGTCGGCGCTCCGGAGATCGCCCAGTCGGGGTCCTTCAGGCCGTTGCCCGTGACGGTGCACACGACGCGCTCGCCCTGGCGGAGCAACCCCTGCTCGTGGGCCTGCAGCAGGCCCGCCACGCTCGCGGCCGAGGCCAGCTCGACGAACACGCCTTCCTCCTGGGCGAGGAGCTTGTACGCCGCGGCGATCTGCCGGTCGGTGACGGCCTGGATGTCTCCACCGGACTCGTCGCGGGCGGCCTCGGCGAGCTTCCAGGAGGCCGGGTTGCCGATGCGGATGGCCGTGGCGATGGTGTGCGGGTGGGTGACCGGCGCGCCGTTGACGATGGGCGCCGACCCGCTGGCCTGGAAGCCGAGCATGCGCGGGGTCTTGGTCGCCACGCCGTCCGCGGCGTACTCGCGGTAGCCCATCCAGTACGCCGAGATGTTGCCGGCGTTGCCCACGGGGATGCAGTGAACGTCGGGCGCGTCGCCGAGTGCGTCGACGATCTCGAAGGCCGCGGTCTTCTGGCCCTGGAGCCGGTGGGGGTTGACCGAGTTGACCAGCGCGATCGGGTAGTTCTCCGCGAGCTTCCTCGTCATGTCGAGGCAGTCGTCGAAGGAGCCGTCGACCTGGAGCAGCCTGGCGCCGTGGACGAGCGCCTGGGCCAGCTTGCCCATCGCGATCTTGCCTCGCGGCACGAGGACAGCGCAGGTGAGCCCGGCCCGGACGGCGTAGGCCGCGGCGGAGGCGCTGGTGTTGCCGGTGGAGGCGCAGATGACCGCCTTGGCGCCCTCTTCCAGAGCCTTGCTGATCGCCACGGTCATGCCGCGGTCCTTGAAACTGCCGGTGGGGTTGAGCCCCTCGACCTTGAGATGGACGTCGCACCCGGTGAGGGCGGAGACGCGTCTGGCGGGGACCAGCGGTGTGCCGCCTTCGAGCAACGTGACCACGGGCGTCGTCGTGGTCACGGGGAGCCGGTCACGGTATTCCTCGATAAGGCCACGCCACGCCCTGAACATTTGTCGCTCCTCCCGCGCCCGGCCCAGCGCGAAGCGGGCCCGACAGCGCGTAACCATGGGTCCGCTACCAGCGGTATCAGGCAATGAGTCTACGGGGGGTGTAAACCCCGCCGCGTCACCCGTCCACAGGCTGGACCGCCTCTGAAAACCGTTGACATCAATCCTCTGCCAGGCTGACTCGCTCTGGCCTCGAATGCGGCCAAGACCGCACCCCAGAAGAACGCCCGAAATCCTCACTGTCTCTTTAGCATCTTTTCCACCAGAATTGGGGAACCACGTCCCCGAAATGGGGTCCGACTTCAGATGCCCGCGGAGGGAAACGTCGCCGTGACCGACGACCAGGTCTTCCACGCTCGTCACGGCACCGACGCGAGCCCCGCGCGTCACGACCCCGCTAACGTCCACGCGGCACCCGCCACGGAGGCCCGCGAGGCCAGGCATCTGGACCGCGTGCACTGGATCCTCGACCACCTGCCCGCGAGCCGTCCCGGGCGCCCCGTAGCCGTGCTCGACCTGGGCTGCGACGACGGCGAGCTCTCGCTGCTGCTCGCGGAGCGGGGCGACCGGGTGACCGGGATCGACGTGGAGCCGCCCGCGATCGCGCACGCGCGCCGCCGGCGCGACCGGCTCCCGGCCGACGTGGCGTCGCGCACGGACTTCACGGTGGGCGACGGGCACGGCCTGGACGGCGTCCCTGACTGCTCGTTCGACGCGGCCGTCGCCGGGGAGATCCTCGACCGCGTCGGGGATCCCGTCCAGGTACTCGGGGAACTCCACCGGACGCTCCGGCCCGGGGCGACGCTGGTGTTCACGGTCCCCTACGGCGTCAGCGAGGAGGTCCTGCGGCTCGCCCACGCCGGAAGCACCGAGCAGGCCGAGGACGACGAGCCGGCCGCTGTGAGCCCTGATGCCGAGCGGCGGCGGGTCTTCTACCACGGGAGCCTCCGCCACCTGGTCGAGCCCCTGTTCGAGATCCGCGAGCTCACCGTGCTGCGACGGCATCTGGCCGGGGTGGCGGTACGCCGGGACGAGCAACGCGGGACACCCGGTTTCGCGCTGAGCCGCGCCGAGACCGCGTTCCTGCAGCGGGAGCGGCACCTCCACCGCGAGATCGGCGAGCTGCGGGCCCGCTGCGCCGAGATGGCCGCGCGGCAGAGCACCCTCATGCGCGCCGGAGAGGACCTGCTCGACCGCAACGCCGAGCTCCGCGCCGAGGCCACCCGTCTCAGGCACCGGGTGAACCACCTCGAAGGCCGCCTCGCCGAGTATCGGGAGCTGATCGCCCGGCTGCGGCGGTCACGGGCGTGGCGGCTGATCACGGCCTACCGCCGCGTGCGGTACCCCGCCGGCGGGAAGGTCGATTCCCGGGAGGTGGAACCGGTCGCCGCGAAGCGTCCCATGGTGATCACGGGTTCCACGGGTGTCGCGACACCCGCCCTGCCGGCCCGTACGGAAGCACCGGCGACCCCGGCGAAGTAGGCCGCCGGACGCGTTTCCAGGGGAAGGCGCGCGGCCGGAAAGGCGTACGCGCGACGCGTGGACGTGGCCGGGTAAAGGTACGAGTAAGGATCGTGGGTTACCGGACGACCACAGGGGGCATTGGAAGATCCCCAGGTGACGGTCATGGCGAGCGGTCAGGGGCTCTTATGAAGCTCACAGGTTCCTTGTATAGGGTCGGCTCCCGGCGGCGAACCGGACCGGCGAGGAGCGATCATCTTGACCGCCGCGTCGACCGCGCCACGACAGCACGTCACCGACGAACGATTGAGGCAAGGGTTTCCTCCTCATGACCGACACCCCGAGCTCATGACCGACACCCCGAGCACCCCCGCGAGCGCCGTCACGGCCGGAGCGGGCGACCGTCCCGTCATCCGCCACAACGACTACTCCCCCCTGGTCCCGCCCACGCTGGGCGGGTGGACGCCCGAACTGCCGGTCAGCGTGGTCATCCCCGCCCACGGCGGGCAGCGGCGCCTCGACCTGACGCTCGCCGCGCTGGCGGCGCAGACGTACCCCTCGGGCCTGATGGAGGCGGTGGTCGTCGACGACGGCAGTGAGCCGCCGCTGCGGCTGCCCGACATCCGCCCGGAGAACACGCGCATGATCCCGAGCGCGCCCGGCGGCTGGGGTACGGCTCACGCGCTGAACACCGGGGTGCGCGCCGCCGAGGGGGAGGTCGTCCAGCGCCTGGACGCCGACATGGTGATCTGCCGGGGGCACATCGAGGCCCTCATGCGCTGGCACCATCTCACCGACTACGTGGTGACGATCGGGGCCAAGGTCTTCGTGGAGGAGCCCGCCCTGACGGCCGCCGAGGTCCACGCGGCCGTACGAGAGGGAGCGCTCGACACGCTCTTCGACATGTCCGGAGCCGTCCCCAGCTCCACGGAGGCGACCATCCGCCGCCTGGACGGGCTGCGCGCCAGCAAGAACCCTTACCACGTCTGCACCGGACCCACGGTCTCGTTCCGCCGTTCCCTGTTCTACCAGGTGGGCGGCCTCGATCCCGAGGTGCTGAGGGGCGAGGACACCGAGTTCGCCTACCGGCTGGCGATGAGCGGCGCCGTGTTCGTCCCCGACATGGAGGCACGGGCCGTCCACCTCGGGATCCCGGCGCAGCGCGTCGACAAGGAGGCGACCGTCCGGGTCGTGGCCCCCTTCCTGGCCCATCGGGTACCGCTCCGCCGCGACCTGCGCAAGGAGCCCGGCCGGGGCTGGCTGGTGCCGTACGTCGAGGTGGTGCTGGACGCGGAGGGCTCTACCGAGCCTGAGGTGGGCGCCGCCGTGAGCGCGGCGCTGGGCGGGAGCCTGCCGGATGTGGCGGTCACGCTCGTCGGGCCATGGGCGGAGCTGCCCCAGGGCCGCCACCCGGTGCTCGGTGATCCCGACTTCGAGCTGCGGCTGATCCACGAGCAGTTCCGGTACGACAAGGGCGTCCGCGTCGCCCCGGCGGTCGTCCCCGACCCGGCTCCCATCCCGTTCCGGTACTCCGGGCCGGTGGACGTGCCGCTGGGGCGACGTTCACTGGAACTGATGATCAAGGCCGTCACCGATGATCGGGCCGGGCTGCTCGTGGTGGAGTTCCCCGACGGCCGCACGGCCCGGCTGGAGCGCACCGACGCCTTCAACCGCGCCCGCCTGCTCGCCGCCCCTGGTCAGGACCTCGCCGAGGTGATCGAGCGTACCCACGGGGTGCGGCGAGGCGAGGCCGCCGAGTTCTGGCCCCCGGCGACCGCCGGCGGTCCCAAGGCGGGGGCGGCCAAGGACGGCGCCGCCGGAGCCGGGCAGAGCACGCCTGTGGGAGGGGCCGCCGGTCCCTCTCCGGACCGGTCGCCCGACGGCGGCCCGGCAGCCTCGGAGCCGTCAGGCCACACGCGCCAGCCCGCCCGCGCCACCTCGGGGCCGGCACGCGAGAAGCTGGCCAGCCGCCTGCGAACGGCCCTGCGCGGACGCTGACAAGCGGTCCACGTTCACGGGGTCGCCCGCCGTACGGCGGCGCCGGCTTCACCGCACCGGATGCGACCGTACCGGCGCCGGCATGAGGGGCACGCGAGACGGACGCCGCCGTACCGGCGCCGGCATGAGGAGCATGCGAGCGAGAGGAAGGTGGGCGACCCGGCGCAGGTGGTCACCGCATCAGCCGGTGGGCGTCGATGCCGGGCCCTCGGTGCCCGGGGAGGTCGCCGTGCCGGTCTCCCCCTCGGGCGGCAGGGACGGCCCGGAGCCGTTGCCCGCGCGCAGCGGCCCGGCCCGTTTGGCGGAGATACGCTTGATCATGGTGCGCAGGCGGCTCGCCTTGAGCGTCGCGACCTCCCTGCGCAGGCCGCCGACCTCACGGCGAAGATCGACGGCGGTCTTGCGCCACCGGCCCGACTCCTCGCGCCACTTGGTCACCTGGCCGCGCAGCCGCTCGACCTCCTTGGTCAGCTTGACCACCTCGGCCTCGGTCTCCAGCCGCGCCCGGTAGGCCATCCTGCGGCCCCTGCTCGGGGAGGTCTCCGAGGATGGCAGGAAGCCCAGCGTCTCGCCGTCGATCCAGAGCGAGCCGTAGACGTCGTCGACCGCCTCGTCGTACCGCCCGGCGTCCGCCGGTGTGATCGCCTCGTCGTACGGCTGAGCGCCCGCTCCGTCGTACGGGCGCGCGGCGGGGACGGGGCCGGCGACGGCGGCGGTCTCGGGGGCGGGGCCGGCGACGGTCTCGGGGACGGGGCCCGTGACGAGGGCGGTCTCTGGGGCGGGGCCCGTGACGAGGGCGGCGCGGGCGAAGGCCGAGCGGCGTTCCAGCCGGGCCTCGGACACACCTTCGGCGGTCTCGGCGAGCAGCACGCTGACCAGCCCGTACCCGCCGTCCACCGTGAAGTCGAGCAGGCGAGCGAGGGTGTCCTCCCCCGGCACCCAGCCCGCGGGGAGGCGGAGCCGGAACGGTGCGAGGCGCTCGGCCTCGGACGGCGTGAGCCGTACCCGGCTCTCGTAGGCGTAGTGGCCGTGGATGAGGGTCAGGTCGAGACGGGAGTCGGTGAGGGGAGCCCTGCGCTCGGGGACCAGGGTGTCCCAGGGGCCGGTCAGCAGGACCGAGACGTCGGGGACCGTGCCGGCGAGGACGGCGTCCACGGTGGCACGGGTCTCCTCGTAGCCCCCGGCCTCGACCACGACCTCGAGGTACGGCACCTTCCACTGGCGCGTCGGATGGGTGCGGAGCCAGCGGTAGTGCGGGACGCGATCGCCGATCAGGGCGTGGCTGACCCGGTCGACGGGCTGCTTGTCGCGCATGCGCATCGACGGCCCGAGGTGGAATCCCCGGGCCAGCGGCTCGGGGATGAACACCGCGCCCGCCTGCGCCAGGCGGTAGCCCATCTCGGTGTCCTGGCCGAGGACGAGCTCCTCGTCCATGGGACCGGCGTCGTCGATGAGCCGGCGGTTCACCGAGGTGGCGCCGCCCACGTGCAGGCTGAAGGCCCGGTTGGGGGTGTCGGTGAGGCCGTTGGTGCGCTCGACCAGGTCGACCAGCCACTCGTGCGGCTCGGCCGGCTCGAAGAGCTTGGCGAGGTCGTCGGCCGCCGCCACGACCTCCGGCGGGGGCAGCGCGGCCGTCGTGAACCGCAGGTAACTGGTCACGACGAGGTACGGCGCGAGGTGGTGCCACCGCATGTGCGCCTCGACCTCGTGCCGGTCTGCGACCACGTCGGAGTCGAGCCAGTGGATCACGTCGCCGGTCGCGGCGGCGAGCCCGGCGTTGCGCGCGTCGGCCCTGCCGGGCGTGTCGCAGACGATCAGCCGGGTGCCGGGCGGGCGGATCTCCGGCAGGCGCAGGGCCGGGCTGCTGCCGTTGTCGACGACGACGACCTCGATCAGCTCCCCGGGGTAGCTCTGCGCGGAGAGGCCGGCGAGCGCCAGGTCGAGCTTCTCCTGGCCGTTGTAGGCGGGGACCACGACGCTCACCCGTAGGGCCGGCGTCCAGGTGCCGAGCGCGGGCGGGTCGAGCACCGTGTAGTCGTTGCCGCGGATCCGTCGTGTCATGAGGCTTCCAGGATCCGGCTCGGACGGAAGCCGCGCCACTGGTTCGCCGCTACGCGCAGGAAATGCGCGAGGGGAAGCTGCCAGGTGTGGCCCGCGGCGAGGGATCGGCGCAGGACGTAACCCAGGCCCTGGGTGCGGTAGATGCGGGCGCCGGCGGCGTGGGCGGCCTTCAGGAACTGGGCGTCCACCCCCCGAGGCACCCCCTCAAATCCACCTATTTCCTGAAATTTCGCCCGAGCGAGGAAGATCGTACCGCCGGCGACGTGATCCGACCAGATCTCGCTGGTGTAGTCGGTGCGGCGCACCGTGACGTTCAGCGGCTCCAGGTAGAAGAACTCCGCCGCCGTTCCCACGATGTCGGCCCCGCTGTACGCGCGGGCGAGCAGCAGGTCGGAGAGGTGCTCCGGGGAGTACCAGTCGTCGTCGTCCCACTTGGCGATCTCGTCGCCGCTCGCCCTGGCCGCCACCCGGTCGAGCACCTCGCCGAACGGCGTGGCGACGTCCGCCTCGACCACCGTGACCGGCAGCGGGAAACCGTCGAGCGCCCGGCGTACGTCCTCGTGGGAGGCGGGGACGCCGTGCAGCCCGAGCAGGACCTCCACCTCGACGTGACGCTGGCGCGCGATCTGCGCGAGCGCCGACCCGAGCAGGTGCGGCCGCTTACTGGACATCACCACGCTGACCTTGGGCACGGCGGCACCGGACGGGGTCGCGTGGCGCCGCAGCCTCAGGCTGTGCTCCTCCCTGCGCAGGTCGCTCACCGAGCGGAGCGACTCGTCACGCGGGCCGGGGGTCCACGAGGTGAGCAACCGGGCGAGACCGGCATCGGCCCGCTCGACCCAGGCGGGCACGTCCTCGGCGTACACCGGGACCCCGGCAGAGGCCAGGGCGAGGATCGTCTCCAGCACGCCCGCACGGCCCTCGGGCCAGCTGACGCGCAACCCATCGAAGGGACGGAGCCGCACGATGTCGGCCGCGCTCAGCGGCAGGCCGGCGACCTCACCGGCGAGCAGGGGCCACCCGTCCTCGAAGGCCAGGCCCGCCGGGCCCGCGGACGGCGTTCGCACGTAGCCGAGCGGTGTGGGGTCGCCCTCTCCCAACGCGCCACCTCTCAATCGGGCCCCGCGGGGGGCAGGGGAAGACGGCCGTCACCCAGGCCTGGCATCGAGACCTGTGACCCGAAGCCCGGCGCCGGAGTCAGCGCGTGTCGTCGCCCTCGACGCGCATCACGCCGGTCACGCCTCTGACGATGTCGAGCTCGCGCAGGTCATCTATTGTGGCGGACAGCGCGGCGTCATGGGCCCTGTGGGTCACGAGCACGAGCTGGGCGTCGTCGCCGTGGCCCTCCTGACGCACGGTCTGGATCGACACGTCGTGCTTGGCGAAGATGTCGGCGACCCGTGCCAGCACACCCGGCTTGTCGGCGACGTCCAGGGACACGTGGTAGCGCGTGATCGTCTCGCCCATCGGGTGGACGGGCAGGTCGGCGTAGGTCGACTCCTGCGGCCCGTGCGTGCCCGCGAGGCGGTTGCGTGCCACGGCCACCAGGTCGCCCAGCACCGCCGAGGCGGTGGGGGCCCCGCCGGCGCCCTTGCCGTAGAACATCAGTTGCCCGCCGGACTCCGCCTCGACGAACACCGCGTTGTACGCCTCGCGGACCCCGGCCAGCGGGTGGCTCCTCGGGATCATCGCCGGGTGGACGCGGACGCCGACCGAGCGGCCGTCGTCGGACCTGGCGCAGATGGCCAGCAGCTTGATGACGTACCCCATGGCCTTGGCGCTGGCGACGTCCGTCGCGGTGATCTCGGTGATGCCCTCGCGGTGCACGTCGGAGGCGGTCACCCTGCTGTGGAAGGCCAGACCGGCGAGGATGGCCGCCTTCGCGGCGGCGTCGAAGCCCTCGACGTCGGCCGTCGGGTCGGCCTCGGCGTACCCGAGGGACTGGGCCTCGTCCAGCGCGTCGGTGAACGAGGCGCCCGAGCTGTCCATCTTGTCGAGGATGTAGTTGGTGGTGCCGTTGACGATGCCGAGCACGCGGTGGACGCGGTCGCCCGCCAGGGACTCGCGCAGCGGGCGGAGCAGCGGGATGGCCCCGGCCACGCTGGCCTCGAAGTACAGGTCGACGCCGTTCTGCTTGGCGGAGCCGTGGACCGTGGCGCCGTCCTCGGCGAGCAGGGCCTTGTTGGCCGTGACGATCGACTTGCCCGTGGACATGGCGGCCAGGATGAGCGACCTGGCCGGCTCGATGCCACCGATCACCTCGACCACGATGTCGACGTCTTCCCTGGTCACCAGGGCCTCGGCGTCGGTGGTCAGCAGCGCGGGGTCGACGTCGCCGTCGCGCTTGCGGCCGAGGCGCCTGACCGCCACCCCCGCGAGCTCCAGCGGGGCGCCGATCCGGGCGGCGAGGTCGTCGGCCTGCTCGTGCAGCAGCCTCACGACCTGCGAGCCGACGACTCCGCAGCCGAGCAGCGCGACCTTCAGCGGCTTGCCGGCCTCGCCGGGCTTCTCGTGCCTCCCCCGCCTGTCGAAGGACGGCTCCTGCTCCTGAGCGCCTGGAGACCCTTCCGATGCGACCGGTTTCACGCTTGCCCCCTCAACAGGTCGTCCTCGGTCTCCCTGCGGACGATCACGCGTGGCACGCCGTCCCTCACCGCGACCACCGCGGGCCTCGGGAGGTAGTTGTAGTTGTGCGCCAGCGACCGGCAGTAGGCGCCGGTCGCCGGGACCGCGAGCAGGTCTCCCGCCGCGACGTCCCTCGGCAGCCAAACGTCGCGGACGACGATGTCACCGCTCTCGCAGTGCTTCCCGACCACGCGGGACAGGATGGGGTGGGCGTCGCTGGTGCGGGACGCCAGCACGCAGGTGTAGTCGGCCCCGTAGAGCGCGGTGCGGAGGTTGTCGCTCATTCCGCCGTCGACGCTGACGTACGACCGGAGGCCCTCGACGTCCTTGACCGTGCCGACCTCGTAGACCGTGATGCCGCCGGGGCCGGCGATGGCCCGCCCGGGCTCGACCGTGAGCCGGGGAACGGGGAGACCGGCGTCCTCGCAGACCCGGGAGACGATCTCGCGGAGGCTGTCGGCGATCACCTTGATGTCGGGCGCGTCGTCGCCCTCGACGTAGGCGATGCCATAACCGCCGCCGAGGTCGAGCTCGGGCAGGACGACGCCGTGCTCCTGCTTGATCTGCGTCAGCAGCACCGCGAGGCGCCGGGCGGCGACCTCGAAGCCCGCCGTGTCGAAGATCTGCGACCCGATGTGGGAGTGCAGGCCGACCAGCTCGAGCTGGGGCAGGGCGAGGATCCGGCGCACGGCCTCGGCCGCCGCTCCGCTGTTGAGGGAGAGGCCGAACTTCTGGTCGTCGTGGGCCGTCGCGATGAACTCGTGGGTGTGGGCCTCGACGCCGGTGGTCACCCGGATCTGGATCTTGGGACGCACGCCCAGCTCTTCGGCGAGGTAGCCGACGCGGGCGATCTCGTCGAAGGAGTCGACGACGATGTGGCCGACCCCCGCCCGCAGTGCCCTCTCGAGCTCGGCGTACGACTTGTTGTTGCCGTGCAGGGCGATGCGCTCGGGCGGGAAGCCGACGCTCAGCGCCACGGCGAGCTCGCCGCCGCTGCAGACGTCGAGACCGAGGCCCTCCTGGTCGACCCAGCGGGCGACCTCCTTGCACAGGAACGCCTTGCCCGCGTAGTAGACGTCGTCACCCTGGAAGGCGGCCTTGTAGTCACGGCAGCGGGAACGGAAGTCGTCCTCGTCCACCACGTACAGAGGGGTGCCGTACTCACGGGCGAGATCCCGGACGTCCACTCCGGCGATCGTGATCGCACCGTCCACACGGCCGGACATTCGCGGCCAGATGGTGGGGACGAGCGTGTTGAGGTCGGCGGGGGCCTGCGGAGGACGCTCCTCGGGCAGCACCTCCGCGTGCCGGTCACCGGCGGGATGGGCGAATCGACTCACCCGCATGAGGCTATCCGACCCCGTGATCCCACCGCGCCCGATGCTCAACCAGCGAGACAACCAGGTGGAAGATCTCCAGAAAGGTAAGCCGCCAGGCGTACCGCTTCCGGCTTTTTGCCCGTTTTAGTCATATTTTCTGGGGAGCGGTTTGCCGCAACTCTGTCAACCCCTCGCCGATGACCCTTCGTACGGCCGCGGCCATCCACAGCCGGGCGCCGTGGGTGGTGCTCGGGGTCTCGTCCCCCTTGGGAAGGGCCGGCGCGTGCTCGAAGGCGTCGTGATAGGCCTCCGCCAGCCGCTCCAGGTACGCCTGCCAGCCCGGATCCCGCCTTTCGCGCCTGCTCGGCACCTCGGCCAGCACCCTCAGCACCGCCCGATCACGAGGATCGGCGAGCGACTCGGGCCGGAACACCGCGGACTTCCACGCCTCGGCATCGTGCTCCGGCGCTCTCAGTGCGTGCTCGTCGAGCGGCCCGTGGTCCGCCGCTCCCGCTGCGAAGCCGTGATCGTCGTGCTCGTACCCCAGATCGTCGTCCCGGGCCCCCGACCGGCGGCCCTCCACCCCCCAGAGCCCCAGATCACGTGCCCAGCGCAGTACGGCTCCCGCCCGTACGTAGGCGTATTTGACGACAAATCCAGGGTTGTCCCATGTACGGGGGAAGTCCGGCCACGGACCCGCCTCACCGGCACCCTGCTCACAGGTTTCCCGTGCCGGGAAGAGGGGCTCGGCCAGGATCTCGCGCACGATCTCACCCGGTACGGCCACCTCGATGACCAGGAACCCGTTCGCCCGTACGTCGACCGCCCGGACCCCGGGCAGCAGGCGAAGCCGTACCGCCAGCTCCTCCGCCACCTCGCGCGGGGCCCTGTCAGCCCGCCTGAGCGCCACCGCGGAGACATACGTCGCCCGGCGCTCCCAGGAGCCCTGCGGAGCAGGCGGCGACCCGAGCACCACGCCCAACGCGCCCATGAACACCCACGCAGCCTATTAGGGGACCTCGAGATACCCACTCGGCGGTGGTCATACGCCATCACTCCCGGCGGGCCTCCCGTAGCTTTACGGCTGGGTGCATGCCCAGCCCGTAGGCTTGGATCGTCCAGCGGACAGTGATGAGGAGATCCCGGATGAAAGCCCTGCCAGACGACAGCTGGCTTCTCAACATCCGCCCTCAGCCCGCGCGCGTCACCGCGGAGGAATACGAGGGGCTTCCCGAGGAGATCGCCAAGGCCATAGAGATCGTCGACGGCTACGTGGTCTACTGTGCGGCACCGACGCCTGATCGTCAGACAGCCGCCAGGCGGTTGGCCAACCTGCTGGAGCGTCATGCTCGTGACGCGATGAGCAAGGGTCACGAGTGCGTCACCGTGAACAACGACGTGGATCTACGCCTGAGGGACCTGCCGCTCCTCAACCGGCGACCCGACATCGCGCTTTATCGGTGCCTCGATCGCGAGCGAGGTGAACGACTTCGCGCCGAACATGCCCTGCTCGTCGTGGAGATCGTATCGCCGGGCTCAGAAACCCAGGACACGACGGACAAGCTCGGCGAGTACGCCAAGGCCGGCATCCCTCACTACTGGATCGTGCGGCTGGACAGCATCGGTGTCTCGATCATCGAGCGCTACCGGTTGGATCGAGCCGCCATGCTCTACAAGCACCTCGGCACGTTCATGAAGGACGAACCCGGGGACTCCCCCAGCGTCAGCAACCCCATCCCCATAATGATCGACTGGTCGGAACTGCAGTTCTGACCAGAATTAGCCACCTCTCCTGGCGCTGGTGACCTCTCATCGAATCCTTTCAGCGTGGAGACCCCGGCCTTCAGGCCGGGGAGGAAACGC